>JAZLEH010000092.1:0-4342 GCA_045615165.1 Eubacteriales bacterium
GAGATCGTTCGCGTTTCAAGGACTGCGCGCGAGGATGCGGTTGATACGATGCTCTTTATCGGGAGCATACCGACGCAGAGGTTATAATCAATACGACACCCGTTGGAATGTATCCGAACACTGCCGAAGCCCCTATTGATATCTCCCAATTTAAGAATCTTACGGGAGTTATCGACGCGATATACAATCCCCTGCGCCCGACGCTCGTGCTTGATGCCAGAGCGGGCGGAATAAAGGCTGAGGGCGGATTATATATGCTCGTTATGCAGGCGGTGAGAGCATCGGAAATCTTCCTTGACAAGAAATACGGCGAGGATATCGGCAACAAGGTTTACCTTGATATGATGAGAGAAAAGGAAAACATCGTTCTTATCGGTATGCCCGGTGCAGGCAAAACCACGGTTGGAAAGTCTCTTGCGAGAAAATATAACCGAGAGGTTATTGACACGGACGACCTCATCGTTAAGAAAGCGAACAAATCCATTCCCGAAATATTCAAGGAGGATGGCGAGGAGGCGTTCCGCGACCTTGAGAGCGAGGTTATACGCGAGGTGGCAAAGCTTACGGGCGTTATTATTGCGACGGGCGGCGGAGCTATTCTGCGCGAGGAAAACCGCAAGGAGCTTAAAAAGAACGGCAGGATCTACTTTATTGACAGACCCCTTAAGGCCCTCCTTCCCACGGAGGATAGACCCCTTGCGAAAAGCGCGGAAGCAATTACGGAAAGATATAATGAAAGATACGGTATATACACCTCGGCGGCGGACGAGATAATCAATGCGGACTGCACCGCCGAAGAGGTTGCAATGAAAATTAAAAGGAGCTTCGGCTGATGAAAATATACGTTATAAACGGAGCAAATCTCAATATGCTCGGAATCCGCGAGCCTGATAAATACGGAAAGGACAGCTACGAGCATCTTCTCGGAATGCTCCGCGAATACGGAGAGAAAAAAGGCGTTGAGCTCGTTTGTTATCAGTCAAACCACGAGGGTGACCTCGTTGACAAGATACAGGAGGCGTATTTCGAGGGTGCTTCGGGAATCGTTATAAATCCGGGCGCATATACCCACACGAGTATAGCGCTTCTTGATGCAGTTAAGGCGGTTTCTATCCCCACCGTTGAGGTTCATATATCAAAGGTAGAGGAACGCGAGGATTTCAGACAGATAAGCTATATAAGACTCGCCGCAAAGAAAACGATCACGGGTCACGGCCTTATGGGATATATCGAGGCACTTGACTATCTTCTTGGAGCAGAAAAGAAATGAACGTAATAATCAAAAAAAGCTCTGCTTCGGGAAGAATAACCGCTCCCCCGTCGAAGAGTATGGCGCACAGGCTTCTTATATCCGCGGCGCTCAGCGACGGCGTTAGCCGCGTTCGCGGGATATCTAATTGCGAGGACGTTCTCGCAACGATAGATTGCCTCCGCGCGCTCGGAATTAAGGCAGAGAGAGACGGAAACGACGTTGTAGTAGAGGGCAAGAGCTTCCGCGAGGTTAAGCCGCAAGCCCCCCTTGAATGCAGAGAGAGCGGAAGCACGCTTAGATTTATGATACCCCTTGCGGCGCTTTCGGGTCATACGACGGTATTTTACGGAGCAGGAAGGCTTATGAAGCGCCCGATGGGTGTTTATGAGAATCTCTTCGCGGATAAGGGGCTTACCTATATCAGCGACGGCGAGAGCATCGTCGTGCGCGGTCCTCTTAAGGGCGGCGAATACTCGATCGTCGGTAACGTATCAAGCCAATTTATAAGCGGACTTATATTTGCACTTCCCCTTGCGGACGGTGACAGCGTTATTAAAATAACCACTCCGATCGAAAGCCGCTCTTACATCAACCTCACGATAAACGCGGTAAAGGAATTCGGCATCGAGGTTGAGTGGAAGGATGAATACACGATAACGATCAAGGGCAACCAGACATATCACGCGTGCGAAGTTACGGTTGAGGGCGACTATTCCGGCGCGGCATTCCCCGACTCCTTAAACCTCCTTGGAGGTAAGGTTGAGGTCGCGGGGCTTAACCCGAACAGCATTCAGGGTGACAGCGTTTATAAGAGATATTTTGAAATGCTTGACGGAGGCGTTCCCACGATACATATAGGAGACTGCCCCGACCTTGGGCCGATACTCTTTGCGCTTGCGGCGGCTAAATTCGGCGGCGTGTTTGACGGAACGAAGAGGCTTAAGATCAAGGAAAGCGACAGAGCCGAGGCAATGGCGGCAGAGCTTAAGAAATTTGGCACTTCGGTCTCGGTTTACGAAGATTCGGTAGTGGTCTATCCTGCGGAATTTCACGCGCCGACAGAGGTTCTTTCGGGTCACAACGATCACAGAATAGTAATGGCGCTTGCGATACTCCTAACCCTCGTTGGCGGTGAGATCGAAGGAGCTGAAGCAATCAGCAAAAGTTATCCCGAGTTCTTTGAGCAGCTTCGCTCACTCGGTATTGAGGTTATAGAAAAAACGGCATGAAACTCACGAAGGACACTAAAATACTCGTAGTCGGTCTCGGCGTTATAGGAGGAAGCTACGCTTCGGCGCTCAGCGCACTTGGCTACGAGGTCAACTGTATTACTAAGGAAGCTAAGGATATCGAATACGCCAAGGAGCGCGGAATGATAAAGCGCGGCACGACGGAGCTTGACGCAGAGCTTATCGCGTCGTCGGAGCTTATAATCTTCGCACTTTATCCGACGGTATTTATCGAATGGATAAAGGAAAATCAATCGCTATTTAAATCTGGAACGCTGATAACCGACGTTTCGGGTGTAAAAAAGAACGTAGTCAAGGAGGTTCAATCGATCCTCAGAGAGGACGTTGAATTTATTTCCGCGCACCCGATGGCAGGTAGAGAGCAAAGCGGCGTTGAATTCAGCGACCCTGCAGTTTTCCGCGGAGCAAACTATATAATAACTCCCACCGAGAAGAATACGCCCGAGGCAATCGAGCTTTGCCGCGAGCTTGGACGAATACTCGGATTTGCAAGAATAAGCGAGCTTACCCCGACAGAGCATGACGAGATGATCGCGTTTCTATCCCAGCTCACGCACTGTATTGCGGTTTGCCTTATGACCTGTAACAACACCCCGAATCTTGAAAAATATACCGGTGACTCGTTCAGAGATCTCACGAGAATCGCGAAGATAAACGACGCGATGTGGAGCGAGCTTTTCCTTATGAATAAGGACGCGCTCCTTTACGAGATGGACTCGTTTGTTTACGAGTTTTCAAAATTCCGCAACATGCTCGCAAAGGATGACCGCGAGGGTATGCGCGAAAAGATGAGAAGCTCAACAAAGAAAAGAACACTGTTTGATAAACCGAAGGTATAGAAAGGTCGAAAACGAAATGAATAATATGATATTTTACCGTAAGCTCCCGATCCCGATGGATATCAAGGAGCAGTTCCCTGTTACGCAGGAAATACTTAAGCAAAGAGAGCTGAGGATCAAGGAGCTTGAGGGTATCTTCTCGGGCAAGGATGACAGGCTTATACTCATTATCGGCCCTTGCTCCGCGGATAACGAGGACTCGGTGCTTGACTATATTTACCGCCTCAGAGGCGTTGAAGAAAAGGTCAAGGACAAGATAATGATCGTTCCGAGAATTTACACCAACAAGCCGAGAACGACGGGCGAGGGATATAAGGGAATGCTTCATCAGCCCGACCCGAACGCCTCCCCCGACCTTTTAAAAGGTCTTATCGCAATAAGAAAGATGCATATAAGAGCAATATCCGAGACAGGCTTTGGCTGTGCTGACGAAATGCTCTACCCCGAAAATTACAGGTATCTTTCCGACCTGCTCACCTACGTTGCAGTTGGAGCGCGCTCGGTTGAAAACCAGCTTCACAGACTTACGGCAAGCGGACTTTCCGTTCCCGTTGGTATGAAGAATCCGACGAGCGGCGATATAACCGTTATGATGAACTCTATCAAAGCCGCACAGTCCTCGCACATGTTCGCATATCGCGGATGGGAGGTTGAGACGAGGGGCAACGCATTCTCGCACGCGATCCTTCGCGGCTACGTTGATAAACACGGCAAATCCCACCCCAACTATCATTTCGAGGATCTTTATAACCTCTATGAGACATATAAGACCTCAGGGCTTGAAAACCCCGCGGTCATCATCGATACCAACCACGCAAATTCGGGCAAGAAATACCTTGAGCAGATAAGAATTTCGAAAGAGGTTCTTCACAGCGCAAGATATTCACCCGAGGTAAAGAGCATCGTTAAGGGTCTTATGATAGAGAGCTATATCGAGGACGGATGCCAAACGATATCCGACCACGAGATTTACGGAAAGTCGATCACCGACCCCTGCCTCG
>JAZLEH010000093.1:0-14100 GCA_045615165.1 Eubacteriales bacterium
TAATGCGACCTTTTTCGAATCCTTATTAAGTCCTGCCGCAACGATCGCGTCAAGAGTTGCTCTGTCATTTATACGCTCAACGTCATAATCCGAAACTACTCTGAATATCGCCTTTGAATACCATTCGCGAGAGGGAGATCCTGGGAATGCGGAAATGTCGCGGTCGTCGATCGTGATCTTTGCTTCGCCCCAATTACAATCCGTTCTGATTATGATCTCCTTTACCTCTCCGTCAACGAGGGGAGAGTGAACGTAATATTCAGCACCGTTGCGCGCAACGACGGGAAGCCCGTTTTCGTTGGCGTATTCGTGGGCGCGGTACATAGCGGCAAAGTCGTCTGCAACTCCGTCGCCAACAGCACCGAATTCTTCATAGGTAACGTATTTTTTATCGGACATTTTTATTCTCCCATTTTTACAAATTTGAACGTTTCAGTTTCTTTATCTGCATAATCGGTACCCATATAGGTTGCGCCGTCGGTTGCAAACTCGGTCTTGCCGAAGAAGCCACCGTCGGGAACGCCCATATAATCGGAGGTGTCATAAACGACAACCTTTACCTTACCGGGCTCGCTTGCATTCTTGTTACCGTAAAGTCTGATATATTTGGGAGGAGCGATGGGGTTGAGATTCTTATGTGAATCGGGCACGGTTACGCCGCTCTTGTTAATAACTCCGGTATAAGGAATGTTAGTTCCGTCAACGAGTCCGTCACCGTCCTCGTCAACGTCGGGATAAATGGGATTTACGTTAACGGTTTCGGGAAGATGCATTGCGGGCTCTTTCTTAATGCTTCCGCCGCTTATAAGGAGATTATATCCTGCGGGAACGGGCTCGCGGGTCTCTATGTTGTATACCTCAAGACCGTCGACAGAGATCGAGGGATAGTGTGCAATATAGCCGTAGTACCAGTTGGTATATCCGTGCATAAAGAGGTGAGCGTTTGCGCCGGTGTAGAAGTGCGCTTTAATATTCTTCATCTTGATGTCACCCTCCCAGGTTGAGCCGTAATCGGCGCGGAGGTGTACGAGTGAGTTGCCGTTTTCGCTCTCGCCCTCGGAGAACCATCTCGTGTTCTCAACTATGAAGTCACCGTTACCGGTAATAGCCATATAGTTAACGGTGGAATCGATTATCTTACCGTTATAAAGTCCGTTATGAGCATCGAATCTTGAAAGAGTACATCCGATATATTCCATATTCTTACAGAAATTAGTGCCGCCGATACCCCAGTGAACCTTTACGCCGACGCCCTGAAGATCCTTATATGTAAGGCTGGTGATCGCGCCGGGCTCGCCCTCTTTTGCAGGGGTGATATTGAGGTTTTCGTCAAACTTGATCCAGAAGTTAGACTGAGTGCAGTTCTTGAAGATTATTTTGTTAACGTCGTTACCGGTAAGGTCGTAAGTACCGAGGTGACCGCCGGAAACGTTGCGATAGCATCTTCTTCCGGTAAGTACGCATCCTTCAAATGTAATTTCGTTAGCCTTAGAGCCTGCGAAGAAGCCGTGATATCCGTAGCCGACGCATACGATCTCGCCGTCCTTGACCTGCTCGGAAAGCTCGATCTCACCCGTTACGTAGTGCTTAACGTTCTTAACGGTGGTGAATGATCTGCAAACGTGCAAGCCTCTCATAATATATCCCGAGGAGTTGGAGCGAGTTCCGTCCTCATTAACTACTACGTTGTTAACGCGGCTTGCGCGGGTGGTAAACGTACCGCCATCGATGGTGATGGGCTTTATATCGAGTCTGTATACCTCGATATAGTCGAGGTTATTATAATCGAACATTACGGGAGTATCAGCGTCGATATTACCGTCCTTGTCAAGCACGATACATTCGTGCATCGTATATCCCTTGAATCCGCCGTATCCTCTTCTTCTGTACACGGTGTGAGTATCGTTATACGGAATGATCATTACGGGATAATCAAAGGAAAGATCGAGCTTCTTAACGCCGCGACGAAGTCCGTTTTCAACGAGCTTATCAAGGATTGCTCTGTCGGTGATCTTCTCAACGTCGTAATCGGAGAGGACTCTGAATACGTGAGCCTTGTGAAGGGGGTATGTGGGCGCGCTCTTGAAAAGGGAAATATCGGTATCGTCAATGATGAAGTTCGCGTTGCCCCAGATGGTGTCGGTCTTGATAATTACCGACTGAGGCTCGCCGTCAACGCGGGTCTCGTGAATGTAGTAGGTTGCGGAATCATTTGCCTTTACGGTAAGGCCCTTCTGGTTTGCGTAATCGTGCGTTGCTTTTATGGGGAAGAAGTCGTCGGTAACGCCGTCGCCCTTCGCTCCAAATTCTTCATAGGTTACGTACTTGATGCTCATTATTTACAGTCCTCCATTTTGATGAATTTAAAGGTTTTTGTATCCTGTCCGACGTAATCGGTGGCGTGATAGCATACGCCGTCGGTAACGAAATCGGTATTACCGAAGAAGCCTCCGTCGGGAACGTCCATATAATCCTTGGTATTGGGGATCACGTAGCGTATTCCCTGCGCGTTGCCGGTGATAGTTATCTTATCGGGAGGTGTTATCTGATTGAAGTTAATATTAGTCGTTCCGATAACGCCGCTCGTAAACTCGCCTGCCTGCTTGGGATCGTAAGGAATATCGGTGCCGTCAACGAGACCGTCGCCGTCGTTATCCTCGTAAGGATGGCGGGGCTTTACGTTCTTAGTCTCGGGAAGGTGCATTGCAGGCTCAAACTTAAGAGACTCCTTGAGAAGAGAGACCTCGTATCCCTCGGGAAGCATCTCACGCGTCGCTATATCGAAGAAGCGAACGTTGTCAGCTGTAAGCACGGGGAAGCCTACCTTATAGCCAAAATACCAGTTGTTGAAGGTGTGCATAAAGAGATACGCACCTGCGGTGGTATATACGTAAGCATCAAGGTTCTTGACCTTGATATTTCCCTCCCAAGTCGAACCGTAATCACCGCGAAGGTGGAATGCGGAGTTTGAATTGTAACCGGGGTCTTCTGCAAACCATCTTGAATTCTCAACGATAAAGTCGCCGTTACCCGTGATAGCCATATAGTTTACGGTGGAGTTGATGATCTTTCCGTTATAGAGACCGCTGTGCGCATCAAATCTTGAAAGCGTGCAGTCGATATACTCCATATTCTTACAGAAGTTCGTGCCGCCGATACCCCAATGGAGCTTTATGGTCTGACCGCCTCTGGGAAGATAATAAAGGCTCGTTACTGCGCCCTCATCCCCCTCCTTTGCGGCGGTGATGATGTCGTTTTCGTCGATCTTGATCCAGAAGTTCGACTGATGACAGTTCTTGAATATAAACTTATTAACTCTTGCGCCGCCGAGGTCGTAAGTGCCGCCCGTTCCTCTTTCCTTAGCGTAGCTCGGACGGGTGTAGCAGCGTCTGCCGGTAAGAATACAATCCTCGAAGGTGACCTCGTTTGCATTGAGCGCATAGAAGAATCCGGAATAGCAAGCCGCAACTGCGGTGATCTTTCCGTCGGTGATCTGCTCGTTTATGGTAAGCTCGTCTGTTACGTAATGCTTAAGGTTACGAACGGTAACGAGGGAGCGTCTTACGCATAATCCGCGCGCAACGTATGCGCCGCCGACGTGCCATACGCCGTCTGCAGATTGGTATACCTGATTCATACGGCTTGCACGGGTGGTAACTGTTCCACCCTCGACGGTGAGAGGCTCGATATCAAGTCTTATAACCTCGATATAATCGATCGAGTCGTAATTGAACATTATAGGAGTGGAGGGATCTACGTTTCCGTCCTTGTCGATAACGATGACCTCGTGAGAAATAGAGCCGCCCGACGATCCGTAGCCGATTCTCTTATATACTCTTGATTTGCTGTTATAGGGAATGATCATAGCAGGATAATCGAGTCCGAGGTTAATGCGCTTCGTCTCGCGGTTGATACCTTCTTTTGCTATTCTCTCGAGAACTTTGGGATCTTCAATACGGTAGCTTTCCTCATACGGAAGCACCGTGAAAACGAACGCACGCGACTCATCGTAATACGGCTGCCATCCGAGAGTGCCGAGATCTCTGTCGTCGATAGTAAATTCAGCGCCCGTCCATACGGTCTCAGTCTTGATGGGAATCGTGCATACCTCTTCGCCGATGGTGGAATGGTGAATGTAATAATTCGCTCCCTCACGCGCCTTTACGGGAAGATGATTTTCGTTTGCGTAAACGTGGGCATTATACAATGCGACGAAATCGTCTGTAACGCCGTCGCCCTTTGCTCCAAATTCCTCATAGGTTACGTACTTTTTGTTGCTCATATCAAATCTCCTTAATCTCTCACTATATTTCCTTCAAGCTCCGTCTCATCAAAGAATGGCGAATCAACAAGGTTAAGCTTAATATTTTGAGTGTTATTTATTAATCTGATGTATTTCGGGGGGTGAGTCTTATTATAATTTTTGAAATCGGTTAAGATCTCTTCAAAATTTTCGTCGCGGTGATGAATATTCTTTATCTCATCAAGATGCATACCCGGCTCTTCGTCGAAGAAATATCTTCTGATAAAGTTAAGCTTAGTTTTTTCATTTCCGTTGGTAAGCGTTAAATTATCGATAAGAGTCGATGGGAGATAGCACTTATATCCGAAATCGTGATTTCTGTAAGTGAAATTATAGATATCGAAATCGTCAACCAAAGTATCTATCTCGCAATCCTTTATAAGCACCTTGCCTTGCCAGTCCGAGCCGTAATCGTCACGGAGGTATATGAAGTTTCTGTCAACGTGGCTTTCGCCGCCGATGTTGATAAGCTTCACTCCGCGAAGCTCCATAAAGCCCTTACCCGTAAGAGCGATGAAGTTTATCTTCGTGTCGATTATCTTTCCGTTTACGAGACCCGCGTGGGCATCGAATCTTGAAAGAGTGCAACCGATATACTCCATATTCTTGCAGTAATTAGTTCCCCCGATTCCCCAGCAGATTCGCCATCCCGTGAGCTCGGAGATCGCCATGCTGGTGACCGTCTCGCCCTTTTCGTTTTCAAGATAGAAATTTGACTGATGGCAGTTTATAAGGCGTATCTTATTTACCATCCTGCCGCTGAAATCGTAAGTCCCCTGAACGTGATAATATCTTCTTCCCTGCAATATGCAATCAAGGAATGTTACCTCATCCGCCTCGTTTCCGTTGAAGAATCCGTAGTATGAAGGACCGAGAAGTCCTGCCGCCTGCTCCTCAAGAGTCACCTCTCCGAGAACTCTGTGGTGAACGTTTTTCACAGTCGTGTGAGAGCGGTGAACGGTTATTCCGCGGAAATAATAGTGGTAATAATTCTTTGATTCGCCGTTTTCGATTCTTGAAAGACCTGTGCGGCACGCCATAGTAGTCACGATGCCGTTACCGACCGTGATCGGTTTTACATCGGTGCGGATAACCGTAACGCTCGAAAGGTCGTTGTAGTCAAACATAAATTCGGTTGACTCATCAACGTTTCCCTCTCCGTCAACGACTATAAGCTCTGACTGATATGCACCGAGCATCTGTGCGCCGTATGCCTTTCCGTATCTTCTGAAAACTCTGTGATTTTTGTTAAGCAGGATCAAAAGCGCGGGATAACCGAGTTTGAGGTCGATCTTCTTCGTTCCGTCGCCGATTCCGACGAGCTTTTTAAGAATCGCTTCATCCTCTATGACGAGCTGATCGTAATCCGACTCCACCTCAATGACGTGGTGAAGATGCATTTTTCTCTCATCCCAAGGTGCAAGGTCGCTGTCGTCTATAATGATTTCAGCGCCCTGCCAGTCGGTATCGGTTTTTATTACGATCTTCTCTACCGCGCCGTCAACCATCGTTTCGTGTATTCGGTATTTCTTTCCGGGAGCTCCCTTTACGCAAAGCCCGTTTTCGTTTGCATAGGCGTGCGCCGCTCTCAATGCGAGAAAGTCGTCAGCGACTCCGTCGCCGACAGCGCCGAACTCCTCGTAGGTTACAATTTTTTCGCTCATAACGTCTCCAATTTATTCAACGGGTATAAATTCTATCGTATCACTGAGTTTGCCGGCAGTTCCGATACAACTCTCTTTTCCGTTCGAGAACTCGGTCTTGCCGTAGAGTCCGCCGTCGGGAACGTTCATATAATCCGACGTATCCTGAACGGTGTAAACGAGGCCCTGCGCGTTACCCTTGATCGAAACGCTTCTCGGAGGTGTTACGGGGTTAAGGTTCATATTTGATCCGCCATCAATTCCGTTGGCATACTGTGCACGGAGCGCGGGATCGTAAGGCATATCGTAATCAAGATTATCAACCTTGCCGTCACCGTCAAAGTCGGCGTACTCGTGGCGGGGCTTTTTATTGAGGGTTGTGGCAAGATGTATCTGAGGCTCGGCACTCACGTTTATCGTGAACGTTCTTATCTTGCTTCCCTCAGCGAGAGGCTCTCTCGTATGTATATCGTAGTACTCAAGTCCCTCAACGTCAACGTCGGGCATATGAGTTTTGTATCCATAGAACCAGTTGCGATATCCCGTATAAACCAAGCCGGGATTTGAATAAACGTAAGCCTTAACGTTTTTCGCGATAAGCTTTCCGTCCCACATATGTCCGTAGTCCTCACGGAGATGGAAGAGGGAGTTCGCTCCGTCATTGTCACCTTCCGCAAACCAGCGGGTGTTTTCAACGGTGACGGTTCCCGATCCTGTGAGGGATATATAGTTTACAGTGGAATTGGTTATCTTGCCGTTATAGAGGCCCTCGTGAGCATCGAAGCGAGACATCGTGCATCCGTGATATTCAACGTTCTTACAGAAGTCGGACTCACCGATACCCCAATGAAGCTTTATTCTCTGACCGCCTCTATCGATCCAGTACAAGCTGGTGATAGCGCCCTCCTCGCCCTCTTTTGCGGGAGTTATCTCATCGTTCTCGCCAAGCTTTACCCAGAAGTTTGACTGAACTACGTTCTTAAGAACGATCTTGTTGGTGGAGTTCGCTCTGAAATCGTAAGTTCCGCCCGTTCCTCTGTGCTTCGCGTAAGAGGGGCGAGTATAGCAACGTCTGCCCGTGAGAACGCAGTCCTCAAAGGTAACCTCGTTTGCCTTAATGGATGTAAGGAAGCCCGAATAGCAAGGGCAAACGTGTGTAACCTTTCCGTCGCTTATCTGCTCTGATATCGAAATCTCTCCCTTTACGTAGTGGCGAACGTTCTTAACCGTTGCGTAAGAGCGGTTTGCCGAAATACCGCGAGAGATATAAGGCGAGGGACAGGAATAAGTTCCGTCGGGATCTTTACGCACCATATTCTGTCGGCAAGCAAGCGTTGTGAATATACCGCCCTTAACGGTCAAAGGCTTTATATCAAGGCGGATAACGAGAACGTAGTCGAGGCGGTTATAGTTAAAGATAACACTCGTTTCGGGATCGATGTTACCGTCCTTATCAATTACGATTACCTCGTGCATTTCTTTTCCGTAGCTGAGCATTCCGTAGCCGCAACGGCGATATACCATATACGATGAATCGAACGGAATTATCATCGCGGGATAATCCAGCTTTATATTTACCTTCTTGGAGTCGGGGTTAAGACCGCCTGCGATTATTCCGTCAAGGATCTCCTTATCCTCAATTCTTTCCTCTGGGTAGTCGGATATGATCTTGAATATGTGAGTCGTGTATAAGCACTTGCCGGGTGCGGCGGGGGGGATTATTATCTCGGTATCGTCGATTATAAAGTTTGCGTTGCCCCAATCGGTTTCTGTCATTATGGGGGCTGATGCAATGGAGGTAAGGTCGCCCTCCTTGGTCCATGTTTCCTTTATGTAATAGGTCGCATTATCGTTCGCCTTTACGGGAAGCCCGTTTTCGTTTGCATAAACGTGCGCCGCGTATATAGCAGGGAAATCGTTGGTGACGCCGTCACCCTTTGCACCAAACTCTTCGTAAGTTACGTATTTCATTATCAATTCTCCTTTTCGTTTTTAACGCTAACGCCATCGAGCTCGGTATTCTTATAGAAATCGGCATCGGTGATCGTGAATTTATAATTTGAATTTTTGAATTTCAAATATTTCGGAGGACATACGGGGTTATGGTTTACGTATTCGAGCGAGCCGTCCTCCTTTTCGAACGGAACGACGGTCGTCATCGGGAGGTGAAGCGCAGGCTCTCTTTTCACCGATCTTTCATCGTAAATGATCGAAACGCACGCCCCCTCTTCGAAGCCGCTGATCTTAACGTTATCAACGTCAAGGCTGGGAACGGTGCATATATATCCGTATTCAAAGTTGCCGTAGGAATGGAATACCATTGCAAAGTTTTCGGGATCATCGGCAGTTATATTAACGTTCTTAACGATTATATCACCCTCCCACGTTGAACCGTAGTCGCCGCGGAGGTAAATAAAGGCGTTGTTCGTTATACCCTTATCAACAGAGTGCCAGTTAACGTTTTCAATCTGCATCTTGCCTTTACCCGTAAGAGCGATAAAGTTTATGTCCGTGTCGATTATCTTTCCGTTCATAAGTCCCTGATGAGCATCAAATCTTGAAAGAGTGCAACCGATATATTCCATATTCTTGCAGAAGTTGGTTCCGCCGATTCCCCAACAGTATCTCGTGCCGGTGAGGGGGGAGATCGCCATACTGTAAACGTCCTCGCCTGCTTCGTTTTTCATAATGAAGTTCGATTGAGTACAGTTTACGAGACGGATAATATTTACGTGATTTGCAGAGAAATCGTACGTACCTGAAATTTTGTAATATCTTCTTCCCGTAAGAACACAGCTGTCAAAGATAACCTCGTTTGCGTAGAGCGCGCTGAAGAATCCCTGATAATGCGCACCGACTATAAGCTCCTTTGCGTGCTGTTCGGTAGTGACCTCACCCTCTACGTAATGGCGCATATTCTTTACGGTAGTGTAAGAACGGTTTACCGAAAATCCGCGTTTAACATAGCCAAACTTTTTGATTCGATTAAGCTTCTCGTCTACCGCTCCGTCAGCGCCGCGAGCCGCAATCGTGGTGAAGATACCGCCCTGTATCGTAAGATGCTCGATATCGGTGCGGATTATCTGAAGCTTTGTTACCGTATCGTACTCAAATATAAACGGAGTAGATGGATCGATATTGCCCTCCGCATCAATGAGAAGCGTTTCGTTCATTGCAGGGCCAAGCGCCTGTGCGCTTCCCTTGAAGCTTGCGCCCGACCTTCCGTAAACGTGCTTATTTTCGTCATGCGGAATTATCATAGCGGGATATCCGAGCTTAAGATCAATCTTCGTCGTGCCTTCTCTCATACCGTCGAGCTTTGAGAGGATCTCTCTGTCGGTCACGGTTTCCATCGGATAGTCGGACTCAACGGTGAATACGTATGCGCTAGTGACCTTGGTCTCGTCACCTGCAACGTACGGGGAGTCGTCGATTATGAAATGAGTTTCACCGAAATCGACGTTTGTTTTCACGACGATTGTTTTCACCTCACCGTCAATTCTGGTGTCGGAAATATAGTAGGTTTTTGATTCGTCGGTCTTGACCGAAAGTTTGTTTTGATTCGCATAATCGTGAGCCGCTTTTATCGCCGCAAAGTCGTTTGTAACACCGTCGCCCTTTGCGCCGAACTGCTCGTAATTCACAAAGATTTTTTCTGCCATTTCGAGAAACCCCTTTTTCTTTTTTGTTTAATATAGCACACTTTTAATATTATTACAATATTAAAAAGGGATTTTCGGTGAAATGACGATTATTTATGTAACTTTTGTACAAAGAAAAAAGGAGACTAAGCGCTCAAAAGAAGCGTTTAGTCTCCGAATATCAAGGATTTATGCCTCGTCTATCACGACTCCCGACATTTCGGTGGAATCGAAGAACGCGGCTTTGGTTATGCGGATATCTCTGTCATTCTGACAGTTCGTTACCTTAACGAATTTCGGGGGGACGATCTTATTTCGGTTTACCATCACGACGACGTCGTCGGGTCTGCGCTCGGGAATATTCACCGTTTCGGGAAGATGCATATTCGGTTCTCTTATGAACGACTGCGCCTCGGTAACGAGCCGTATCTGAGCGCCTTCGTCAAGCCCCTTGACCTCAAGGTTATCGATAACGACGTTCGGGAAATAGCAATCGTAGCCGTAATCCCAGTTGTTAAACGCGTGATAGAAAATGCAGAAATCTCCTCCGGGGCTTACGTTCGCGGTGCAGTTCTTGATCGTTATCGTGCCCTCCCAAGTAGATCCGTAATCGGGGCGCAGGTAAGCGAAGCTGTTATAAGTTAATCCGGGCGAGGGAGAATACCAGTCAAGGTCCTCGATAAGCATCTCGCCCTTACCCGTAAGCTCCATAAAGTTCATCGTGCAACCGATGATCTTACCATTATAAAGTCCCTGATGCGCGTCAAAGCGCGAAAGCTTGCAGTTGATATACTCCATATTCTTGCAGAAATTAGTTCCGCCGACGCCCCAATGATACAAAGTATTTGACACGGGTGACCTTGCCATACTGAAAACGGTATTTCCCTCTTCGTCAAGAATAGTGAAGTTTGACTGCGTGCAGCCGATAAGGTATATCTTGTTCACCATATCGCCCGAGAACTCGTACGTGCCCGAAACGTGATAATATCTTCTTCCGGTAAGAACGCAGTTTTTGATAGTAACCTCATTTGCGTGCGAGGCAACGTAAAATCCTCTGTAATGAGGACCTACGATTCCTTGGTCGCGATGCTCAAACGTCGTTATCTCACCCGTAACGTAATGCTCAACTCCGTCGAGCGTCGTGTGCGAGCGGTTGATGAAAATGCCTCTTGCAAAATAGCCCGCTTTTTTGCCGGTTTCCTTGTCGAGGGCGTTGACACGGCTTGCCCGTGTCGTAAATTTACCGCCCTTAACGGTTATGGGCTTTATGTCGGTGCGGATTATTTCAAGCTTGGTTACGACCTTATAATCAAACATAAACGGCGTTGACTTGTCAACGTTGCCATCCTTGTCGATCACGATAAGCTCCTTTTTGGGAGAGCCCACGCTCCAGCGGTTTGCGCCCGTACGGTTGAAAACGCTCTCGTTCTCATTATAGATTATAAGCATCGCGGGATAACCGAGAGAAATATCGAGCTTCTTTACACCCTCGCCTATTCCGGAAAGCTTTGAAAGAGTATCTTCATCGGTAACGGTAAGCTTCTCATAATCCGAAACGATTTTGAAGATATAGTGTCTAGCTCTTTCGGTTCCGTCGTAGTAGTCTATATCCGTGTCGTCAATTATGAACGAGGATGAGCCCCAATTTACATCGGTTTTTATTTCAACAGATCTAACTGCTCCGTCAATCACAGTGTCGTGAATATAGTAGGTTTTGCCGTCGTCGATCACAACGGGAAGCCCGTTTTCGTTTGCGTACTCGTGCGCCTTATATATTGCGGCAAAGTCGTCGGTAACGCCGTCGCCGACAGCTCCGAAATCAAGGTAGTTTACAAAATTCTTATTCGTCATTATATCTTCCTTTCGTTTTTTTCAACGAGAGTTACACCGTCAATTTTAGTGTTTTTAAAGAACGGAAGGTCATTTGTCATAAGATATTTATAACCTCCCTCGTTATTAACGATCGTTATAAATTCCGGAGGGACTATGGGGTTTACGTTCTTGCTTGATTCCTCACCCGTGTCGGGGTCTTTATACGGAACGTTGAGAGTTTCCGGCAGGTGCATATTCGGCTCTTGCCCCATCGATTTCCACTCAGACGTGAATGAAATCTCATATCCGGGCTCGCGTCCGACAAGGGTGAGGTTATCAACGTAAATATTCGGGAAATGACAGGCATATCCGTAATCCCAGTTGATGAAGCTATGCTGAACGAGATAGCACTCTCCGTCAAAAACGGTCGCCTTACAGTTTTTAAGACTGATCGTTCCGTCCCAGGTTGCGCCGTAATCGTTACGAAGATAAAGCATACAATTGTTTACAGCACCGGGACCGGGGGATATCCAATGAGTGTTCTCAAGAATGAGATTGCCCTTGCCGGTAAGAGCCATAAAGGTGATAGTAGAGTCTATTATTTTTCCGTTAAGGAGTCCCTGGTGCGCGTCAAAGCGCGAGAGCTTGCATCCGTGATACTCCATATTCTTGCAGAAGTTAGTGCCGCCGATTCCCCAGCACATCTTCGTGCCGGTAACGGCGGATGCCGCCATGCTGAGAACTATGTTTTCAGGCTTTGCATCAGCCGTCGGAGCAACGCCGGTCATAGTGTCAACGTAGAAGTTTGACTGCGTGCAATTAACGAGCAAAATCTTATTTATAAAGCTTGCGGAGAAGTCGTAAGTGCCACCCGTGCCGCCTTTTGGACGCTGATAGCATCTTCTTCCCGTCATTATACAGTTCTTAAAAGTGACCTCATTTGCAGTGGTTGCGCTGAAGAATCCGTGATAGCAAGGACCTCCGATGCCAAGCTCCTTTTCCTCACGGACATTGATCTCTCCCTCTATATAATGGGAAAGTCCGTCAAGCACGGTATAGGATCTTTTTACTATAATTCCGCGCTCAAAATAGCCGTAAAGAACGTCGCGCTCACCCGTCGCCTCATTAACGGGGAATATATTGAATCTGCTGGATCTTGTAACGAAGACGCCTCCCCTTAAGGTCAGCGGCTTGACGTCAATCCTTATAATTTCAAGCTTGGTTACCGTATCATAGTTAAACATAAACGGAGTTGAATCGTCGATTCTTCCGTCCTTATCGATAAGTAATATCTCACGGGTGGGTGATTTCTGTCCTCCGCGAGCCGCGTAGCTTGCGCCGTATCTGTTATATACGGCGTGATTTTCGTTATAAGGAATAACGAGCGCAGGATATCCGAGCGCAAGGTCAAGCTTTTTCGTTCCCTCACCTATTCCGTAAAGCCTCGAAAGAGTCTCTTCGTCGGTGAGAGTTATTTTCTCATATTCCGATTCAACCGTGAAGATCGGAAATTTTGATCTTCTGTCGGAATAGCTGAGGTCGGTATCGTCTATAATAAACCTCGCCTCGCCAAAATCAACGTCGGTCCTGATCGCTATCGTGACGGGTGCGCCGTCAACGACGGTGTCGCTGATATAATAGCATCCGTCACCCGCAACGACGGGAATTCCGTGCAGATTGGCGTAGTCGTGTGCCGCCTTGATCTTAAAGAAATCGTTCGTCACACCGTCGCCGACAGCGCCGAACTCTTTATACGTTACAAACTGTTTATCGGACATATATCGTCCCCCTTTTCTTCTTTATGATATATAATAGCACAAACAAACGATATATTCAATATCTTTCAAACAGAAAAGGGCAGATTTACTGCCCTTTTCATATTATCTTTCAACTTCTTCCATTATGAATGCCTCAAGGATGTCGCCTTCCTTGATATCGTTGAACTTATCAAGTCCAACACCGCACTCGTATCCCTCGTTAACCTCACGGACGTCGTCCTTGAAGCGGCGGAGAGAGGAGATCTTATCCTCGAAGATAACTATACCGTCACGGACTACGCGGATCTCGGACTGACGGGTGATCTTACCGTCACGGATATAAGAGCCTGCAATAGTTCCAACGTTGGGAACGCGGATAGTCTGGCGAACCTCGGCGTGACCAAGCACGACCTCCTTGAAGGTGGGTGCAAGCATACCCTTCATTGCCGCCTCGATCTCATCGATTATCTCATAGATTATACGGTGAGTACGGATATCAACGCCGTTTCTCTCAGCGGAGTCGATCGCGTTCTTATCGGGGCGAACGCTGAATCCGACGATTATCGCATTCGATGCGGTAGCGAGCATAACGTCGCTCTCGGTGATACCACCTACCGCGCTGTGAATAACGCTTACCTTTACCTCTTCGTTAGAGAGCTTGACGAGCGAAGCCTTAACCGCCTCTGCAGATCCTGCAACGTCAGCCTTAACGATAACGTTAAGAGTCTTGACACCGTCGGAGATCTGGTTGAAGAGGTCGTCAAGGTTGACCCTTGCATTAGCGGTGAGAATATCCTGGCGCTGCTTTTCACGGCGCTGTTCGGCAAGGTTTCTTGCCATTCTCTCGTCCTCAACCGCGTTAAGCTCATCGCCTGCCTGAGGAACGTCGTCAAGACCAACGATCTCAACGGGAACGGAAGGACCAGCAACCTTGATGTTCTTGC
>JAZLEH010000094.1:0-4988 GCA_045615165.1 Eubacteriales bacterium
CGTAAGATTTTTAAATTGCGAAATATCAATGGGGGATTTTTCGGTGTTCGGATACATTCCGACGGGTGTCGTATTGATTATAACCTCTGCGTCGGTATGCTCCCGATAAAGAGCATCGTAATCAACCGCATCCTCGCGCGCCGTTCTCGAAACGCGAACGATCTCTCTCGCTCCAAGCGCTCTCGCAACTGCAAGGGAAGTCTTTGAAGTGCCACCCGTGCCGAGAATTACGACCTTTTTGCCCGAAATTTCAATACCTATTTTCTTAATAAGGCTCGTCATTCCGTAAAAGTCGGTATTATATCCGTAAAGCTCGTCGCCTCTTTTAACGACGGTGTTGACAGCTCCGATAGCTTTTGCCATCTCGTCGATCTCTTTCATATATGGGATTATCGGCTCTTTATACGGAATCGTAACGTTGATAGCCGAAAAGTCCTTTTTCTTTGCAAATGAGTCGAGCTCATCCCTTGCTATTTCGCGTATCTCATATTCGTAATCGGCAAGCTTGTTATGCACTTCCTTTGAAAAGCTATGCTTAAGATGCTCGCCAATACAACCGTATTTCATAGTATAAAAGTCCTCTTACTAAACTATTATTTGCCGCTTGCGAGATAGTCCGTTCCAAATCTTACCGCCAGCATATCCGCAACGGCTATTGCGAGTGCCGCATCAACAACCGCGCGAACTCTGTGTATTATCGCGGGATCGTGTCTGCCCTCGATAAGCATCTTTGACTCGGTCATATCCTTCAGATTCACGGTGCTCTGTTCCTTGTAGATCGACGGGGTGGGCTTGACCGCGCATCTGACGATGATCGGCATTCCGTTCGTTATACCGCCGTTTATACCGCCGCTTCTGTTAGTTGCGGTAACGACCCTTCCGTCCTTGATCGCAAAGGGATCGTTTGCCTCGCTTCCGTACATATCGGCAAGGGCAAATCCGTCACCGAACTCGATTCCCTTGATTCCGCCGATAGAGAAGAGGATATGCGATATCTCGCTTTCCACACTGTCAAACCAAGGCTCGCCAACCCCTGCGGGAACGCCCGAAATAACGCTTTCAAGCACACCGCCAACGCTGTCACCCATATCTCTCGCCTTTTTGATCTCTTCCTTCATCAGCTTCTCCGCATCATTTGAAAGGGCGGGAAAGTCCTTTGCCAAGAGGGACGAAATATCCTCGTTTATATCCTCAAAGCCTCTGTCCGAAATTCCGTGAAGCCTTGAAATATGCGTTCCTATCTTTATTCCTTTTTCAAGGAGTGCGGACGAGATCAAAGCGCCCGCCGCAACGAGTGCCGCGGTAACTCTTCCGGAGAAATGTCCGCCGCCGCGATAATCCTGAAATCCGTGATATTTTTCCTCTGCGGCAAAGTCCGCGTGCGAGGGGCGGGGAGTATTTCTTATCGCCTCGTAATCCTTGCTTCTCGTATCAGTATTTTTGATTATGATGGTGATCGGTGCGCCCGTCGTGTAGCCCATAAATACTCCGCTCGGGATCGAATATTCGTCACTTTCAACTCTAGCTGTTGAAATTGAGCAAGAGGGGCGTCTTTTTTTGAGCATTTCTTCGATATATTCGGTGTTCACCTTGATTCCGGGAGCAAGTCCGTCTATCACCGCACCTATCGCTTCACCGTGGCTCTCGCCGAATATGGTGACCGCGATCTGCGAGCCGTAAGTATTCTTCATTTTACGCCCTCACCTTTCTCGAAAATTCATCGATAGTCATCTTCTTTATATCAAAGCTTCCAATCTCGTTTACCTCGATAACCGTAACCGTGTCGCCAATGCATTTTTTGTCGTGGCAAACGAATCCGAGCGCTCTCTCAATATCGCCCTTATACTCTGTCGGAAGAGCAAGCTTAGAAAGTACGGGAATAAGCCTTTTCTTAACTCCCTCCGAGCACATCGGAATCATACCGAGCGCAACGCACTCGCCGTGATAAAGCCCCGAGAGTCCCTCCTCAGCCTCGATTCCGTGACCGAGCGTGTGGCCGAAATTAAGTATCTTGCGAAGCCCCGATTCCTTTTCGTCAGCTTCGACTACCGCCTTCTTTATAAGTATCGATTCGGTGATTATCCTTTCGAGATTCTCCATAGGGTCACAACTCTCGATAAGCTCGAAAAGCTCCTTCGACGAGGTGAGCGCCATTTTCACCGACTCGGCAAGTCCTGCTGAAATTTGCCTCTTGTCAAGCGTTTTGAGGGTATCCGTGTCAATTATTACGCCCTTGGGCTGATAAAATGCACCTACTACGTTCTTTACCGAGCCGAGATTTACGGCAGTTTTACCGCCGATTGAGCTGTCAACCTGCGAGAGCAGGGTAGTGGGGATATTATAAAAATCAATTCCCCTCATATAGCTTGCGGCAAGGAAGCCGCTAAGGTCACCTACAACGCCTCCGCCAACTGCAACGACGGCATCGGTTCTCGTCATTCCGAAATTAAGCATTGCGAAAAGAAGCTCTTCAAGCACCTTAAGGCTCTTCGATCCCTCGCCCTCGTTTACGGTATATATCATAGCATCACTCGCCGCCGCCTTTACGGCTTCGGCATATTCCCTCGGAACACCCGAATCGGTAACGATAAATACCTTTCTTTCAAGGTTGAATATTTCACCGACGGAGCGAAGCGCGCCGCCGCCGATCGTTATATCATAGCTCCTCTCGGAGAAGTCAACTTTTATCTTCTTCATATAATCATTCCTTAATAAAGCTTCCGATTGATTTGAGTCTGTCACAGTATCCGCGAAGCTCGCGCATCATTGCCGCGCCCTCCTCGGTGTTGATGTTTCCCTCTGCCTCAACGTAGAAGTAGTATTGCCACAAAAGCTCCTTCATAGGACGGCTTCTGAGGCTTCGCATATTGAATCCGTGCTTACCGATGATCTCGATAGCCTTTGCAAGCGCTCCCGCCTCGTTTCGAACGGTGAAAAGGAGTATCGTGTGAACGCCCATCTCCTTGATCGAATGCTTGTCCTCCGCACGGGAGAATATTGCGAATTTCGTCGTGTTGCTTTTTGATGAATTGATATTCTCCATAAGCACCTCAAGCTCGAATATCTCCGCCGCCTCCTTGCTTGCTATCGCGGCAATGGATTTGTCACCCTTTTCGGCGACGAGCTTTGCCGCAAGGGCAGTGTTCGTGTATTCAAGTGCGGTAAGTCCGCGCCCTTTGATAAATTCCGCGCACTGTCCGAGTGCTTGAGGATGGCTAACGACCTCTTTGATCTCTTCAAGCTTCGTTCCCTTGACTGCGAGAAGATCCTGCGTTACCGCAAGGTCCATAATTCCGTTAACGTAAAGTGAGCCGGAGAACATAAGGTCGGTGACCTGTCCAACCTCTCCGTTATAGCTGTTTTCTATCGGGAGAACTGCGGCATCGCATTCGCCCTTAACGACAGCCTCGTATGCCGATTCAAAATCGCTGTATGCGATCTTCTGTGCATCGGGGAATCTCTTTGAGGTAGCAATGTGCGCGAACGCACCCTCAGTGCCGCAATATGCAACCTTCATTCCACCCATAAGGCGCGCCTGATACTCGCGTGAGACCGCCATATTGTTTTTAAGGAAGTTAACGTAGTATTCGCGGAGGACCTTATCCTCAATGAGCGCGGAATTGCGTCTTACAACCTCTTCCTCTCTTGCCGCATCGTAAATCTTAAGGCCGCGTTGCATCTTATATTCCGCAACCATTTCCGCCGCTCTCATTCGCTTAACGAAGAGCTCTGCCATCTTGGAATCGACCTCGTTTATTATAAGTCTTGCTTCATCAAGTAAGCTCATTTTTAATTCCTCCAATGCTATGTTAACAGTGTTAACTAACTTTTTATAACACTATTATAATGGTGTAATTCTATTTTGTCAATAGGTTTTTACGTTTTTTTATAATATAGTATTGAAATTTTTGTAAATTTATGTTACAATGTTAACACCATTAACAATACGGGGTATTAACGTGGAAAAGGATTTTATAGACAGCAACGTAAGAAACCGACTTATCGTCGCGGGTATAAACGAGCTTGAGGAGCGCGGAATACGCGATTTTTCTCTTCGCCGTGCCGCTCTTCGCGCGGAGGTCTCCTGCGCCGCTCCATACCGTCATTTTAAGGATAAGGATGAATTTATCTCCGAGATAATTAAATATATAAGCTCTAAGTGGATGCTTCTTTGCAAAGAGGTCGAAAAGGTGTTTATGAATGATACCCGTCGCCTTATCATCGAGCTTGCGGTGTCAAATCTCCGCTTCTGGATCGCAAATGCAAACTATCGCTCGGTGCTTATGACCGTCTCCCCGTCGGCAAGCGAGGTTCTCTCGCTTTTCGATAAGCCCCTTATGGATGCTATCGACAGATTTTGCGCCGAGAACGGCTCTGATCCAGAGGTCAGAAAGTACACCGTCCGCGCGCTTATTTACGGCTCGCTTATGCTCACGGGAGCGACTGATAACCGCACCTCGCTTTCCGAGTATCTCAGGCGCGAGCTCGAGGACGAGTTTAAATAAAAAAGGAGTCAATCGACTCCTTTTTTTGCTTTTATATGATCGAACAAACTAAAATAAGTATGCCGAGGAATGCGAAATTGAATAGCGAGAATTTGAGAATGTATCTCGCCGTGTGACCCGGGTCTTGTTTTGAATATTCGCGGAAAGTGATAAGGCTTGCAAGCGATGCGATCATCGTTCCCGCGCCGCCGATATTAACTCCGAGAAGGAGGTCGCGGTAATTATCCGTAAACTGCGAAAGAAGAATCGCCGACGGCACGTTGCTTATAAACTGGCAGGAAAGGGCGCTGAACACGAGCGTATTCTTTTCAAGAAGGAATGAGAAGAAATCGCGCACGGGCTCCATTCTCGCCATATTTCCCGAGAAAATGAAGAAGAAAACGAAAGTGAAGAGCAGACCGTAATCAACGTCACGAAGCGCCTGCCTGTCAAGAAAGAATATCGAGATTGGAATAACGATAAGCCCGATCTGATAGGGAACAA
>JAZLEH010000095.1:0-2522 GCA_045615165.1 Eubacteriales bacterium
AGCAACAGCGCGAGGTTATAAGCCGTACCTTCCACGATTCAATATGACGGAAAAGATATACGGACGGGTCAGCTCCCTTCAGTCGCTCGGCACGGTAGACGGACCGGGTGTGCGCTTCGTCGTGTTTATGCAGGGGTGCAATCTTCGTTGCGGATGCTGTCACAATCCCGAAACGCAAAATATGGGCGGTGGAAAGCCCTATACCCCCGAGGAAATATTCAAAAAAGTGACACGCTGTCGCTCATATTTCGGAAAAGAGGGCGGAATTACCCTTTCGGGCGGCGAGCCGCTCCTGCAGGCAGACTTTGCGCGCGAGTTGTTTCTGCTCTGCAAAGAAGGCGGCATCAACACCTGCCTTGACACCTCGGGAAGTCTTCTTAACGACGGGGTCAAAAAATTGCTTGCCCTCACCGACAGAGTCCTCCTTGATATAAAGTATACAAACGACGAGGATTATATTAAATACGCTGGATGCAGGCTTGATACCGTGCTCGAATTTCTTTCCTACCTTAACACAGAGGGAATAAAAACGACTCTCAGACAGGTCATCATACCAACGCTCAACGATACCGAAGAGAATATCGCCAAGCTTAAGCAAATCGCCGCGTCGCACAAATGCGTTGACAAAACTGAGCTTCTCCCATTCAAGAAGATCTGCGCGGTAAAATACGCGGATATGGGCATTAAATTCCCCTTTGAAAGCATACCCACCCCGACGGCTGAGGATATGAAAAGGCTTAACGAATTGTTATTAAAATAAAAAAACGGCAAAGAGCCGTTTTTTTATTTGCATTTGTGGCATAATATAGTAAAAAGGAGAGTTGATATGAAGGATACTGTGAATCTTTTGCGCGAATGCGACGCGGGTGTAAAGATGGGAATCCGCTCGATTGACGACGTTTTATCTCACGTTAAATCTGATAAACTTAAAAAGATGCTCGCCGATTGCAAGGAAAGCCACGAAAGGATCGAAACCGAGATCGAAAAAGAATTAACACGCCTTGGCGCTTCGGAGAAAAACCCAAACATCATCGCCG
Organism: Eubacteriales bacterium; assembly: GCA_045615165.1. Taxonomy (GTDB): domain Bacteria; phylum Bacillota; class Clostridia; order Oscillospirales; family CAG-272; genus UBA1740. The sequence goes on from JAZLEH010000095.1 coordinate 1,038, forward strand.
AGGGGATGTCCTGGATGAAGAGCAATATGAAGCTCGCCGTCAAGGACGGCGACAAGACCGTTGCGGGCCTTATGACCGACGGATGCAATATGGGAGTTAAGTCACTGTCAAAATACCTTAATCAATATGAAGCGGCAGAGGAATATTCCAAGGATATCGCAAAAAAGCTTATAAGCATTGAATCCGACCTTGCTATTGCGCTAAGGAGTTATTTATAAGTCGATTACAAAAAGCGGAGATCGCAATTACTGCATCTCCGCTTTCGGTTTTCAAATCCGCCTTATTGGCAAACTCGAATATTACGCAAGGTCATCACTGTGCGCTAGGTTTGCAGGTTCCGCAGGCGGAATATCCTGAATCGAGAAGATCCTGAGCGTAGCCTATATAGACCATCTTCTTACTCTCGGAAAGGCTCTCCGCATAGCGGCAGGTTTCAAGGTGGAACTTCTTGCTATCGGTATTAACGATATACACCGTGCCGTTTTCGGTAGCGTCGATATACGCGGCAAGAGCCTCAAGCGAATCCATTACCGCCTCGCGTATAACGGCGGTTGCCTCCTCCGATCCGAGCACGAGCAATACGTCGTCCGCGCTCTCTATATCCGTGTCGTAAAAATCGTCGAGGAAATCGTCATATCCCGATGCGCCGGAGAGTATTTTTACAAAGTCGACGTCTCCGTTTTCATCTATGTCGGTTGCAATAACGACCTTCTTTGAATCGATAGTAACCGAGGTTATAACGACCGCGCCGAGAAATTCATCACCCTCGCCAAACTCGAGGTAAATATGGGTTACCGAATCGTCAGCGGCGGCGGGTATTACGTCAAGGTCGTCGTGTCCTTTGCCAAGGACCTCGGCGTGCGGATGGTCTGCAAGGCGGCTTTCACCCGTGCGGTAATCTATAACTACACCGGGCTGGGCGTTATAGGCGTAAATGCAGAAGCGGATCGTATCGTCCTCAACCGACATTGCCTCCATAAGCACTCCGCGCGCAACCAGCTCGTTGCCGTTATATATCGGAGTTACCCTGTACATAACGTGATTTCCGGTGGTTTTTACGTAAGCGGCGATCGCGTTTTCAAACGGAAGCATAGCCTCGTTATTCATATCGCGCGTTCCGGTGATAAGGTTCTTTTCATTATCGTTTTCACCCGTCAGCTGGAATCCGATAAGGTGGCAACGGTTATAGAGGTTCTTACCTGGGACTACGTCGTACTGTACGCTATGCCATCCCGAGGGAAGAACGTGGCCGATCTCCTCTCTGTCCTCGGTGGGCATAAGATCGATACCGATGCACGCCATCGCAACGCCGCAACGACCGAGGTTGTCAAGATCGCTGAATCTTTCAAACGAGACGGTGGTTATCTCCGAGGTCACAAAGAAGGGTACGTCGTTATTGATTATGACGAAGCAGGTTGATCCGTCGTATTCGGGAATCGAATCAAGATGGGCTGAGGGGAACGAGCTTCCGGAATCGTCCGAGTC
>JAZLEH010000096.1:0-1805 GCA_045615165.1 Eubacteriales bacterium
GGAGCAGGGAGAGCTTTTACAGTCTACTCTCGACTTCCGTGACACCACGATCGAGAAGATAATGACCCCCCGTATCGATATGACCGCTATGGATATCGACAGCGAGGAGGAAAAGATCAACGAGCTTCTCTCGGATAACGCGCAGTATTCCCGTTTGCCCGTCTATAAGGACAGCATCGATAATATCATCGGCGTGCTTTCGCTTACGAGATATTATAAAGCAACCCTCGGAGAAGCAAAGCCCAATATCGAATCCCTTCTTATGAAGCCCTGCCGACTTCATAAAACGATGAAGCTTCCCGCGGCTCTTGCAAAGCTCCGCGATGCGAAAATGCACCTCGCCGTCGTTATCGACGAGTTCGGAGGAACTCTCGGTATCGTAACGATGGAGGATATTCTCGAGGAGCTTGTCGGCGATATCTGGGACGATACCGACGTAATAGTTACAGAGTGCATCTCTACCGGTGAAAACACCTACGAGGTTGCCTGCGATATGAATATCGACGACTTCTTTGAAGAGATCGATTTCGTAAAGCCCGAGGACTTCGCCTGCGAATACTCGACCATGGGTGGTTGGGCAATCGAAATGCTCAATTCCGATCCCCACGTCGGCGATAGCTTCCGTTACGAAAATCTCTTCGTAATAGTTGCTCAAATGGAGAAGGAGTGCGTTTCTAAGCTCACCGTTCTCGTAGAGCAGCGTGAAGAAGAGGAAAAAGTAACACTCTAAAAAATTAAGCGGATAGGACGCTCGTCCTGTCCGCTTTTGATATTGCCGCGATTGACATAATTCGCTTCCCGTGATATAATATGGCTTGATTATAGGATGAGAGGGAAAAGGAGAAGGTCACACAGCCAACCGAGGAAAGGATAACTTATGTATTACCGTCACGATCTTGATTACGCGTACCCCGAGCGTAGCGATCATCACATGCTTGAGCTCAAGCGCACCCGTGAAATAGAGCTTGATGAAAATTATAGCTATATGCCGCGCGGATTTTGGTTTAGAGTAAAACGCGCGTGCGTTGCAACTCTGCTTCATCTTATCGTTTTTCCGCTGACGCGTCTCACGCACGGACTCAAAATATACGATAAAAAGAACTTCAAAAAGCATAAGAAGGAATTTAAAAACGGCGCGATAACCATATCAAACCACGTATTTATGTGGGATTACCTTTGCGTGCTTAAGGCGATCCGTCCGCATATAAGCTATTTCCCTGCTTGGAAGCCGAATTTCGAAAGCGGATTCCAAGGTTGTATGCGCGTTATCGGCGGTATGCCGATCCCCGAGGGAAGCGTGCGCTCGATGCTCGCGTTTAAACGCGATATGGATGAGGTCGTCGAGAGCGGAAAGTGGCTTCACGTTTTCCCTGAGGGCTCGCTTTGGCGCTTCTATCCCGATATACGCCCCTTTAAGATCGCCGCATTTTCTTATGCTGTAAAATATAATAAGCCGCTGATCCCGATATCGATGTCATTCCGTCCGCGCAAGGGCTGGAGAAAGATATTCGGAAAAGGGCCGTTCGTTGATCTGCATATCGCAGAGCCCCTCTATGCCGATAAGTCTCTCTCCCCGCGCGAAGCCGCAGAGGACCTGCGCGCAAGAGCTTATCATATAATGCAGGTTATGAACGGAATAAACCCCGGCGACCCAACCTATAACACCGACCAACGCATTGAAAACTATAAGAAAACAATGTAAGCAAAGCCGACGAGTTTAACATCTCGTCGGCAATTTTTATAATGCGGTTGAAATATTATTTCGTTTATAGTATAATACAACCGAAGCATAAATTATGAAGAAA
>JAZLEH010000097.1:0-2145 GCA_045615165.1 Eubacteriales bacterium
TGATTACGGAATCGAGATTATCCCGTGCATGCAAACGCTCGGTCACCTCGAAAAGTATCTCTCAAATCCCGAAGCGGCAGACGTTCGCGAGACCACTCGCGAGCTTAATATTGACAAGGAAGAGACCTATAAATTCATCGAGGAGATGATAATTGCGACCACCGCTCCCCTCCGCTCAAAGAGAATCCATATCGGAATGGACGAGGTATGGGGGCTCGGACGAGGTAACGAATCGCTAAAAAAATACGGCGTGCGCGACCAACAGGAGCTTTTCCTTACGCATCTTGAAAGAGTCGTTAAAATAACCGACAGACTCGGGCTTCGCCCGATGATATGGAACGATTTCGTGTTTTGCTTAAACTCCGAACGCGGAATCGATAAATACAACGAGAAAACCGAAATCCCCGATGATATAATCGCGCGCTTCCCGAAGAATCTCGACCTCGTTTATTGGCATTACGGCGAAGAGATCAGAGGCTGTGACGACTATATGATAAAGAAAAATCTTAAATTCGGAAACAACGTGATTTACGCGGGCGGACTTATTATGTGGGGCGCGCCGATGCCTGATAATAAATTCTCCTACCTTGCCGCAGAGGAAGGACTCACGGCGGCGAAGAATAATTCGCTTTCCGAGGTGTTCACGGCTCTTTGGTGCTACGGAAACAAGGGAAGCGACCTTTTCACCTCTCTTCTCCATCTTCAGCAGTTTGCGGAGCATACCTACCACGAAAATCCGACCGAGGAGCATATAAAAGCGCGCTTTGAAGCTTGCACGGGTGCGGACTTCGATGCATTTATGAATACTTCGTATTTCCATAACAAGCTTGACCGCGAGTATAAAAATTATAACGAACGCTACCACGGACAGAAGTTTTTATGGCACGATTCCCTGCTCGGAAAATACGAATTTATGCTAGCCGACGACCCGATAAGCCCCCATTACGCAAAGTGGGCGGATTATTATCAAGCCCTCGCGCAAAAGGGCGGAAAATGGGCTGACACCTACGAAAGATTCTCGGTGATCCTCTCCTATCTTTCACGAAAAACCTATCTTCTCGAAAACCTTGCGAAAGGATATCAAAGAGGCGACAGAAAATTCCTTGAGAATTGCGCCGAAAGGCTTATTCCCGACCTGATCTCTTGGCAAGAAAAAATGCACGAGGAGTTCAGAAAAATGTGGTTCAAGACTCGAAAGGCATTCGGTTGGGAGCTTCTTGACGAGCGCCTCGGTGCAGACCGCGCAAGAATAATCAGTGCAAAACGAAGGATCGAAGCATACCTCTCTGGCGATACGGACGAAATCGAGGAGCTTGCATCCGCGCGGCTCACAACCCCCGAATCCCTTTGGACTTATTAAATTTATAAGAGGAACTATGCCTAGCTTTATAAGAATAGATGATTTGAATATGCCGGAGCTTGACGTTTTCGTAAGACTTACCGGCGCGCAGCTGAGATCTAAGATCGAACCCGAAAAAGCGGTGTTCATAGCAGAAAGCCCCACCGTAATCGAGGTGGCGCTTAACTCGGGATGTATTCCCGTGTCGATTTTAACCGATGAAAGACTTCTTAACGGAGCAGTCAAGGGTATAATTGAAAAGGCAAGCGAGATCACACTCGACCTTCCCGTTTACGTAGCGGACAGAGAAACGCTTAAGGAAATAACCGGCTTCGAGCTTACGCGAGGTGCGCTTTGCGCAATGAAGCGCCCCGAATTAAAGAGCGTCGAGGAGATTTGCAAAAATGCAAAGAGGATAGCCGTGCTTGAGGCTATTGCCGACTCGACGAACATCGGCGCTATATTCCGCTCTGCCGCCGCCCTCGGAATCGACGCGGTGCTTATCACTCCGACCTGCTGTGACCCGCTATGCAGAAGAGCGTTGCGAGTCAGTATGGGAACGGTTATGCAGGTACCGTGGACGAAAATAGGCGACGCGCCTGCCGACTGGCCCGAAAAATGTATGCCGTATCTCAACTCGCTCGGCTTCAAAACTGCGGCAATGGCTCTCTCGGATAACTCGGTCAGTATTGACGACGAGGGGCTTGTGAATGAAGAAAAGCTCGCAATAATCCTCGGCACGGAGGGTGACGGTCTTGCGAAAAGCACGATCGCATCAGCCGACTACACGGTGAAGATCCCTATGT
>JAZLEH010000098.1:0-6196 GCA_045615165.1 Eubacteriales bacterium
CCTATTACGCATCTGCGAGCGCGGTGCCCGCGTCGATGAATATCTACCGCATGGGCTACTATTATTACGAAAACCGCATTGAAAATCAGATGTTCGCAAACGGAGAGAGCACGGGCTTCCTTTCTATCGACCATATGAACGTTGCAAAGCTTTATCATATGGAGCAGCTTGAGTCCGACACCGAGAACAATATCTCCAAGTTCAAGATCACCGACAGAACCGACCCTCAGCTTTACTTCTCAAACGTGCGCTTCAAGGCAAATCAGTATTCCTTCCTTGAGATCACGATGAAGGCGGATGCAAACGTCAGCCCCGAGATCGAGGTATTCATTAAAGCAGGCGGCGCGGGTGATTTTTCGAGCGACCAAAGGATCCTTCGTAAGATCAGTTCGGATAACAAGTTCCACACCTACGTTGTCGCTATAAACTCGGTTCCAAATTACAGAGGCACGGTCTCCGGATTGCGTATCGACGTTAACGGCGCACCCGGCGCGCAGTTTGAGATATCCGACGTCCGCGTTATAGCTCTTGGTGAGGGTACTCCTCAGTATCTTTCCCTGCAGCGCTCCTTCCTTTTCTATTCCGATAAGATGCATCAGATAGTTCAGGTGGCAACGAGCAAGAAGACCGAGGACATTGCGGCTATCGGTACTGTAACTAAGATCCCCGTTGACCGCGTATCTGCCATTATTATCAAGGACGTTCGCGGCTGGCACTATTCCTGCGAGGACAAGATCTCCTGGGGTAGAGTTGAGTACATAGGCTTTATGATCGACGGTGTCGGCGTGTTCGGATATATCATTCCCGCTGACGGCGGCGGAGGAGAGCATTTCAAGGTCTTCTTCGACGAGACTCGCGAAAATTATATCGTTGAGATGCTCGGTGTTCCCACGGAATTTACTCTCGAGCCCTCCGAGGAGAAAACGGGCAACGCTAACGATTTCTTCATGGGCAACAGAGTCTATACCGACACAGAGACTACCTTTGATAAGTTTATCTACGAGGCGGAATGCGAAAGAAATCCTCTCACAAAGGATAATTTCATAATCAATCCCGCGCGCAGCGGCGGCTCTAAATTCGACGGCTACGACACTCTTCGCGGCTATTACAGATTTACCATCGACCTTGCAGGCGGCTTTAACGGCCCCTACTTCTCCTATCCTAACCGTCACTTCGGCGTTCAGTTCACCATTGTCGGCGACGATAAGAACCGCGTAAACTACGTCGTAGGCTATACCGCGGACGGCGCGCTTGAATGTTCCGCGATCCTTAACGGACAGAGAATGATGATCCCCGTTCCCGTACAGGTCGGCAAGAACTTCAGAGGCGACGGCGAGAACACTATTTATAATATCGACGACTACGGGTACGGCGAATCTATGATTCCCATTGCGACCCCTGCGGGCAGCCGCGATACGTACACAATGCTCCATCTCTATCAGAATTGGGGCAGAACACCCTTGAAGCAGATCTCGTCAATTCAGTTCGGAAGCCCCTACTACCACATTTCCGTGGGCGTAACCGAGACTAACTGCGTTGTTCCTTACGGTGCGGGCGGTCTTTCGCTCCCCGACTTCAGATCCTGCTCCGCGCCTTTCTGGAGTGGTCAGCCTCAGCATAACAGCTGCGGTACACACGGATTCGTTAAATACTTTAACGAGGACGGCATTACGATCAGCCCAAGCCACACAGGCACCAGCATTGATTCTCACGGCCCAAGCTACGCCGAGATGACCAACTATTTCATCACTCAGGACGGTAAGATCAAGTTCACGTACAACCATATGGAGCTTCCTCAGCCCGACGAGAACAGAACCTTCTATCAGCTCAAAATCGAGTTCGTAGAGGATCTCAGCTTTGATAACTTCAAGGAAGAGTTTATGATCTACCGAGTAAAGGCAACCGACCCCAACGGACTTTATCAAAGAGTCGGATACCTTAATTCCGATAACGTATGCTCGGTAGCTCAGGCTAACCGCGACGCGTCCAACGTCAAGGAGTACGTTCTCGGTGATAACTGCCCCTACTTCACGTTCTATTATATGGATAATCCCACTCCCGCAGATTGGATACAGGGATATGCCAACCCCGCTTTCCTTATTTATCAGTCCAGCATCAAGATGGGCGGAGAAGAGCAGGATCTCGACTTCCTGCTTCGCGACGACGCTACCTTCCTTAACCTCACCTTTAACGTGACCGAGATTGACTTCAAGGCAGGCGACGAGATCACCATCGACGGTATCCTTCTCCCTTGGGGCTCTCAGGAGCTTGACGACGTTTACGACACCGTCATCAACGAGGCAACGGGCGAGAAATATGAGGACAAGAACGTCCGCGACGTCAGAGCCGATTCGCTTCTCAATCCTATGACGCTCATTCCCCGTGAGAATTGCGAAAAGGTAGAGAGCGTATTCCTTCCCAGAGCAAAGACCACAAACGGCAAGAGCGCAGAGTTTACCGTAAAGGGCGGCGCCAACAATATTGCGGTCAGAGTTTACGGCTTCGATATGCTGACGGTTCCCGTAGTTGAGGAGCTTGTTGACGGCGAATGGACGGTATACGAGCTTTGCTCGGCAACTACTCCCGACCAGCAGGGCTACGGATACCTCTACGACGGATATACCGTATTCTACGATGATGACGGAACATATTCCTACGCCTTTGCATTTGATATCGGTGAGGGTGAGCCCAGAACCTTCAGAATTACCGCGGATAAGGAATTTGAAGGCTTCGACGAGCCCGATCCCTTTGAAAATCTCCCCTTGAACGTATATATTTCCTCTGAAAATATTTCTCAGATCGGCGCATCCCTCGGTACTCCCACGGGCTGCAGTAAGTACGAAAATAACCTTGAGGGCGGCTTCTTCCGCTTCTGGGGTAACGCTGTAAACACAGAATGCTACCTCGTACCCTTCAGGGAAAATGCAATTTATCCCACAACGGGTCAGTACGCGGTGCTCAAATATCGCGTTCCCGTTACCAACAGCGTAAGCTTCAACAGCTTTGAGATATTTACAAGCACCACGTCGACAGGCGCGACGGGTAAGGGCGACTGTATGACAGCATACGGTTCCGTTATTGCCGACGGCGATTGGCACGTTATCGTATTTGACCTCTCCAAGCTTCCCAGCGTCGTAGCCGAGGAGGACGGAAGCTACAAGCTTAAATACGTGCGCTTCGACGTTATGAACGCCTCCAAGCCCGTTCCCACAACCGATTATATCGATGTCGCATACTTCGGTATCTGCGACAATCTCGAGGATATATGCAAGCTCAACTCCGACCAGAAGAGCATTACCCTCGTTCAGGACGACGGAATCAAGTCTCTTGACGTAAAGACAGGTGAGATCACCACTCCCGAAGACCCCGAGACCCCCGATACTCCTGCTGACGGACTCATTATTCTCAACACTCCCCAAGTGCTCGTTAACTGCGATAAGGGCGGAAGTGACGTTGCCCTCAGCTCTGACGGCAAGTACGTAACATATACCGCAAGAGGCGCTAACGAAGGCTACGTTTTCACATACAGCAACGCATCGGGAACCACCGAAACAGGCAAATATGCCGTCTTCAAGTACAGACTTCCCAAGGGCTTGACCGAATATTGCAAGAACTTTGAGATCTTCGCAAGCACCTCGCTTGCAACCGCTACGGGCGGAAGCAGCATCAAGTTTGGCGGCGTGATCGCTGACGGCGAGTGGCAGGTAGTTATCGTTGACCTTTCGGGCATCGAGACCTTTACCGCAAAGGACGGCAAATACTTTGCCAAGCACGTCCGTCTCGACGTTATCGACGACAAGAGGGAAGCACCCTATTCTATCGATATCGAGTATTTCGGTATGCACAATGATTATGAGGCGATCCTGAGCTTTGTTACCACGGATAACACCGTCACCTTCGTTAACTCCGAGGGTAAGGCAAGCATCGTCAACAGCAAGGTAGTGATCGAGACCGAGGAGAACGGAATGATCTACTACGCAGATCCCTCCGAGATCGCGGGAATGAAGCTTAACGGTTGCGTGGGAGCGCTTTCCGCAGAAGGCGATTACTTCAGACTTACGGGTAACGGATCCAACGAGGGCTATATCACTCTCTTCGCTGACAAGAGCGACAGCAAGGTCACAGGTCAGTATCTCGCAATCAAGTACCGTGTCGTATCGGGCGGTGTCCATAATTTTGAGTTCTTTGCAAGCACAACTCTTGCTGCTCCCGACAGCAGCAGTAGCCGTCAGCTTGGTATCAGCAATGCGGAAGGTAAATGGCATCTTATGATTGTTGACCTTGCCTGCCTTGCTAAATATACCGATATGAACCATCAGTTCTACGCAAAGCATATCAGAATAGACGTTTTCAATGCCAAGTACGGAGAAGAAGCAGTAGTTGATATTGCGTACTTTGCGCTTCACAACAAGATGACCGAGATACTCGCTCTTGCGAAGGATGAGTTTGAAAAAGCTGTCTACGTTGATAAGAAGGGCTCAAAGTCCACTATCAATAACGACGGAAGCTTTGTCGAGCCCGATCCCTTCGCAAAGGAGGAGATCGTCATTCCTCCCGCGGGAGAGGAGACAACGCTTCCCGCAAATACCGACGGCGTATACTTCGTCAGCCCCGAGACTCTTGCAAACGGCTCGGGAAGATCGGGTGTCAGCGTGGCTCTCTCCGAGGGCAAGAGCTACGCTCGATACAGCGGAAACGGCAAAGGAACCGAGGGCTTTGTGGCGCTTTACAGCGACAAAAACGCTTCTGTCAGCGTCGGTAGATACGTTGCCATCAAGTTCCGTTACTATGCGGACAACGCGCTCAAGACAGATTGCTGGGACATCTACGCGGCGACCGACGGCAGAACACAGGCGGCGGGCGACGGCGACCATCTCCGTATAATGGATATCCCTCAGGACGGCGAGTGGCACGTAATGATCATTGATCTTGCGGCGATCTCCAAGTACGCGGCAAAGGACGGAGCGTATAACGCGAGCCTTATCAGATTTGATATGTTCAACGGTTCTTCCAAGGTGTTTGAAGCGAATACCGTAATGGATATTTCCTTTGCGGCAATGAGTGATGATATTTCGAGCCTTTATTCGCTTGTTACCGATATGGAGTCTGTAACAGTTGTAAACGGCGGTACGAAAACAAATATCGACCCCAAAACGGGTAACACGATACAGTAATTAATAATGCATGAGCCGAGGAAGCAATTCCTCGGTTTTTGCGTTTTCAATTTTAGAACTCCCTAAATCAAATTTTGAAGTCCAACGTTGTTTTTATGTTTAATAAAATTATTTAGTAAAATTTTAATATTTATTGACAAATCTTTTACATCGTGATATAATTAGGATGTCTATTTATGTAAAAATGACGTTTTGATTTTGAAAGGCTTAAAAATGAAAAGAGATATTTTAAAATTTATTGACGAGAATATGCGATCCTTCTCAAAAGGACAGAAGAAGATCGCAGAATACATAAAAGAGCACTACGACAAGGCGGCATATATGACTGCTGCTAAGCTTGGTCAGGCGGTTGGAGTTTCAGAGTCCACTGTCGTTCGCTTCGTTATCGAATTTGGCTTTGACGGATATCCCGATTTCCAGAAATCCCTTAAGGATCTTGTCAGAACCAATCTTACAAGCGTTCAGCGAGTTGAGGTCACCAACAACCTCATCGGTGATTCCGACGTGCTTGACAAGGTGCTTAATTCCGATATGGCGAAGATCAAACGAACCGCTGACGGAATAGATAAGATATCCTTCGAAAATGCGATCAAAAATATCAGCCGCGCCAAGAATATTTATATTATCGGTGTGCGCGCCTCGTCCTATCTTGCCGGATTTCTTAATTACAGCCTTCGTATGATCTTCGATAACGTTCGAATGGTGCAGACCACCTCGGGTAGTGAGATCTACGAGCAGATGATGAATATCGGAGAGGGAGATACCCTTATCGCGGTCAGCTTCCCAAGATATTCGAGAACCGTCATCAAGGGCGTTGAGTATGCTCATAAAAAGGGAGCCGACGTTATCGCCCTGACCGACAGCCGTGAGTCTCCCATTGCCGAAAATGCCGACGAATTGCTTGTTGCGCAAAGCGATATGGCATCCTTTGCCGACTCGCTTGTGGCGCCTATGTCGGTAATAAATGCCCTCATCGTTGCGGTGTCCCGTGAGAACAGCGAAATGCTCAGCGAGAGACTTCA
>JAZLEH010000099.1:0-10830 GCA_045615165.1 Eubacteriales bacterium
TCAAAATCGGGCTCGTAGAATTTTGCCTCGGGCGCTGATGCGTCGTAGCATTCTGCAACGTTCGTCTCGTAACCGAAAAGTCCGCAGTCGGTATAACCCGTGTGATAATTTACCCTCCAGCTTTCGTCGCTGACGAGTGAAGCCTTGCCGTCGAGTGAAAGCTCAAGCCACATCATTTCACGAAGGTCGCCCGAAACCCACACGCGGTTTATATAACCCTGATAGTAGGTGTGAAGGGCGAAGGTGTTCTCGCCCTCCTTAATATAGTCGGTAACGTCGATCTCGTTGTAGTAATACGAGGAGTGATAACCGGGCGCTGCACCCTCTGCAACGTATTTTCCGTTGATGTAGAGCTTGTAGTAATCGTCTGCCGCAACCTTTACTATTGCGTTTTTAAAGCTCTCAAGATTTGCCTTTTTGCGGAATATGATATGCTTGTTATAAAGCTCCTTCGGGTGGTTTTTAAGAAGGGGCTCTTCGGGATCGTGTCTATCAAAGGCGTCCTTTCCGTTTTCGTCTATCTCCTTATGATAAACGTTGAGCGGTACAAGCTCGCAAAAATCCGGATGGGATATAAACTTCGCAGAACTCATTTTGTTCTCCTGTTTTAATTATTGATTTATTGGAATTTGAAGGTCGAGGTTACCGTCTGGTCGTCGTGATCTGAGCCAAGAAGGTAATCCGTGTCGGTATAATAGAATTTCGTATCGCCGAAGAATCCTCCGTAGCTCTCAATGTCGTCATAGTAGCCGCCGTCGCTGATACCGTTTTTCGAGGTGTTCGTTATAAGGTAAACGAGCCCTGCCTCGTTATTGAGTATTTTGATGAATTCAGGAGGTCTTACGATGTTGAGGTTAACAAAGGTTTCCACATGTTTAACACCGCTTTCCTTTTTTGACGTATAATCAAGCGAGGTGTTTCCGATGACTCCGTCACCGTCAAGGTCGCACGCGCCGTCGATCCTTCCGTCAAGGTCGCGGTCGAATAGTGGCTCGTCGATCTTTCCGTCCTTATCCGCGTCCACCGTCGGGAAGTAGGGATTCGTGTGCGATTCGGGCAGATGGCGCTTGGAGGTTGCCGAAATGCTCGTTCCGGTCAGGTATACCGCTTTGCCCTCTTCATACGGCTCGTACGTGTTGATATCGTAGAAGCTGAGGTTGTCAAGCTCGAGATTAGGGAACACGCAGGTGTATCCGTAATACCAGTTGTTATAGGTGTGATAAACGAGATAGGTCTTGGATGAGGAATATCCGTAAGCTTGAAGGTTTGTCGCCGTGATAGTTCCGTTCCAGGTTGAGCCATAGTCGTTGCGAAGGTGGAATACCGCGTTCGAGCCCGAGCCCGTTCCCGATGCAAACCATCTTGTGTTTTCAACGATAAATTCGCCGTTACCCGTGAGGGATATGTAGTTGACGGTCGAATCGATTATCCTTCCGTTATAGAGGCCTGCGTGCGCGTCAAGACGGGAGAGGGTAGAGCCGATATACTCCATATTCTTGCAATAGTTCGTGCCTCCGATACCCCAGCACATCTTGAGTGACTTTCCGTTCACCGTGACGCTCGCCATGCTGAGCATTGCGCCATCCTCCCCTTCTTCTGCAGGGATAACGTGCATATCGTCGTCAAGCTTGACCCAGAAGTTTGACTGCTTGCAGTTCTTTAAAACTATCTTGTTAACGAGATTCGCCGAGAAGTCGTAAGTGCCGTCCGCGCCGCCAATGCCTCTGTCAAAGCACTTTCTTCCCGTGAGAACGCAATCCTCAAGCGTTACCTCGTTTGCGCTCGTCGCGGTGAAGAAGCCGTTGTATATTGCACCGCACTTTATTACCGTTCCGTTAGAATCGACCTGATCGAGAAGCGAAAATTCATCGGTCACGTAGTGCTCTATGCTTTTGAGAGTGGTATATGAGCGGTTGATGCTTATTCCTCTGTAAATGTAGCCTCCACTCGTGTCACCGCTAGAGGTTATGCGGTTGATCTGGCTTGCCCTCGTGGTAAAGGTTGCGTTTTCAACCGTTATCGCGCTCGATTCATCCAACGGATAGATATAAAGCGTCGTAACCGAGGTGTAATCAAACATTACCGGCGTGTCGGGGCTGACGTTGCCGTCCTTGTCAAGCACTATGACCTCGTGCATTGACGAGCCTGCCCAAGCGCTGTAACTGCGTCGTCTGTATACCTTATGGGTTGAATTGTATGGGATTATCATAACAGGACCGCTGACGCCGAGGATCTCAAGGTCGATTTTCGTCGTATTGGGATTTAATCCTGCGGCGGCAAGAGCCTCGCGCACCTCCTTGGATGCCGTTATGCGTTGTGTGTCGCTGGCTATTTCGAATAAATGCACCTCTCTGTTGGTCTTGTTTATCGTTCTGTCGTCAATTATGAATTTTGCGCCGTTCCAGTTAACGTTCGTTTTAATGGTAATAATCGCGCCGCGAGTCTCGGATATGTAGTACGTCGCATCCTTGTTTCCTATAACGGTCTGTCCGCAAAGATTTGCATAGTTGTGTGCATCGCGAATATATTCAAAGTCATTGGTCTCGCCATCGCCCTTTGCACCGAATTCCTCGTAGGTAACGAAGCTGATATCCTTCTTTACGACGTCTCCCGCAAAGCTTAATTCTCCGGTCTTATCGGTAATGAAATTGCCAACGAAATCGTCGATACGGGTGGAAAGCGCGTTGTAGAATGCGCAGGATATAATAAGCCTTCCGCCGCTTTCTTTTATCGTGAAGCTCTCGTCGGAATAAACCTTGTCGATCTCCTTTATAACGATAACGGCGCTCTCGTCGCTGAGGTCGACTATCTCAAACCACAAGCCCGAGAGCATATATAACTCATCTCTGATCTTCTCAGCTGAGCTAATGAACTCCTTTCTTGTGATATCGGTCGCAATCTTGCCGCCCGTTATCACAGTGCCGCCGAATTTAAGCGATGTTACGTCAAACTCGGTCTGAATTACCTCAACCTCATTTTGTGAGGTTATACCGACGTTCGTGATGCTCTCAGCTCCGATTCCGATAACCTCGGTCGCAAATTTCGTGACCGCCGTGTAGATCGCGTCACCTGAGCCGCCGTTTATTACGACCTTGTTTCCGACGATCTTTATTACGTATCCTTCAGGTCCGTATACGTGGTAGGGATAATAATATTCCTCGCCGTGATTTTCGACGTTACCTACTATTATTTCGTAGTCCGAATACTTTTCGTTCGGAGTGCCGACCGTCGTAGCGGATATCTGCACGCCGTAATCGTTTTTGAGCTTCTTTATGATGTTATCCGATATATAATTTCTCGTGGTCATATCAAGATCGGCGGAGAGAACGAAGATATAATTAGTAACGCCGTCCTTGATAAGGCAGAGGGGCTTTTCTGCGGGTTCAACTACGCCTCCGCAAACGTCGCACCTCTCATTTTCATTTGTATCGACGCACTCAGCGCAGGTCGGGATGTCCTTGCCACAGACGTCGCATTTTCTGTCCTCGTTTGCATTCGTGTGAGCAACGCACGGCACGTCCTTACCGCAAACGTCGCACTTAGCGTCCTTCGGGCTTTCGTCTACGCAGGTAGTGCAGGGTACGTCCTTGCCGCAAACGTCGCACTTAGCATCCTTTGGATTTGCGTCAACGCAGGTAGTGTGCGGCGGATCTTCTTCGCCACCGTCGTCGGGCATAGCTTCGTCGCACACGTCACAGAATCCGTCACCGTCCGCATCCTTGCACTCGTCGCAGGGATCAGATCCACCGCCGCACGCAACGAGCAGAAGCGATAATATTATGATCTGAATAAAAATCAGAAATCGTTTTGTCATTTTTTCTCCTTTGCAAAAAGGCGCTGTGTGAACAGCGCCTCTCACTTATCTTCGGATAGTGAGAATTTGCAGTTAAATTCTGAAGGTGATATCTCCGTAGGTGGGCATCGGCCACGCCTCTCTTGCCGTAAGAACCTCCATCTCGTCAACGACCTTGCGAAGGTTAGACATCTTCGCTTCAACGGTGTCCTTGTAGAAGAACGCCGCATCCTCGTCAGAGGCTTTTGACATAGCCTTCTTTACCGCCTTATCAAGCACGTTATACGCGTCGTAGGTCTTGGAGAGAAGGCTTGAGAGCTTATCGATTATTTCACTCTCACAGCTGACGTTGATTCCCTTGACTGCCGCAAGCCTTGCATTGACGGAGTCGGAAAGCTCTCCAACGTACCTTGAAACTGCGGGAATGATATCTCTTATAGTCATTTCAAGCATCGTGCGCGCTTCGATGTTCTTGATCTTTCTGTAGTTTTCGAAGAATATCTCGCGGCGGGAGCGCATTTCCGTCTCGCTCATAACGCCGAATTTCTTGAAGAGGTTTATATTCTTCTCATCGGTAAAGTGCGCGTAAGCCTCGGGAGAGGTCTTGAAGTTTGAAAGCCCTCTTAACTCTGCTTCAGCCTCCCATTCGGCAGAGTAGGAGTTTCCTGCAAAGAGGATTCTCTTATGCTTCTTGAAGGTCTCGGCAAGGAGCTTGTTAAGCGCGGAGTTAAAGTCTTCAGCACCGGTGAGCTTGTCCGCAAACTCGGCGAATGAAGCCGCAACTGCAGTGTTAAGAACTATGTTGGAAAGGGCGATGTTCTGCGACGATCCAACCATTCGGAATTCGAACTTGTTACCGGTGAATGCGAAGGGCGATGTTCTGTTTCTGTCCGTCGTGTCCTGCTTGATGGAGGGAACGGAGGGAACGAGCGACATATACTTCGTATCCTTCTTTGAGTATATCGAGCCGCGGATGATCGAGTCGATTATAGTTTCAAGCTCGTCACCGAGGAATATCGAGATGATTGCGGGGGGCGCTTCGTCACCGCCAAGACGGCAGTCGTTGCCTGCGGTAGCCGCAGAAATTCTGAGAAGGTCCTGATACTCGTCAACCGCCTTTACTACTGCGGCAAGCATCGTTAAGAAGAGCTTGTTTTCGGCGGGCTTCTTGCCGGGCTTAAGAAGGTTAGAGCCGGTATCGGTGCCTATCGACCAGTTGTTATGCTTACCCGATCCGTTAATTCCGATGAAGGGCTTCTCTGCGAGGAGGCACGCCATCTTATACTTGGGAGCGATCCTCTTCATATATTCCATCGTAAGAAGGTTGTGGTCGACAGCGATATTGGTGGTCGAGAATATGGGCGCAAGCTCGTGCTGCGCGGGAGCAGCCTCGTTATGCTTGGTTTTAGCCGAGATTCCGAGCTTCCAAAGCTCCTCGTCAAGCTCCTTCATAAATGCGCTTACTCTCGGAGGAATAGCGCCGAAATAATGATCCTCAAGCTCCTGACCCTTGATCGCGGGCGCGCCGAAAAGCGTTCTTCCACAATAGAAGAGGTCGCGTCTTGCCTTGAAATCATCCTCGTCGATAAGGAAATATTCCTGCTCCGCGCCAACGGTGGGGGTGACTCTCTTCGTCGTGTTATCGCCAAAGAGGCGGAGAAGTCTTATCGCCTCGGTGCTTATAGCGTCCATCGAACGAAGCAAGGGGGTCTTAGTGTCGAGAGCGTCGCCGGTATACGAGCAGAACGCAGTCGGTATGTAAAGCGAGCCGTCCTTTATAAACGCGTATGAAGCGGGATCCCACGCGGTATATCCTCTCGCCTCAAAGGTTGCACGAAGTCCGCCCGAGGGAAATGAGGACGCGTCGGGCTCGCCCTTGATAAGCTCCTTGCCCGAGAATTCCATTATTGCCTTACCGCCGCCAACGGGGGTGAGGAATGCGTCGTGCTTTTCCGCGGTTACGCCCGTAAGAGGCTGAAACCAATGGGTAAAGTGAGTCGCGCCATGCTCGATTGCCCAGTCCTTCATTGCGCTTGCAACTACATCTGCAATTCCGGCGTCGATTTCCTTTCCGTTTGCCATGGTGTTTATAAGTGAGTTATAAACGTCCTTCGGGAGTCTTTCCCTCATTACGTCCTCGCTGAATACCATAGAGGCAAATATGTCGGGGATGCGTTTGTTTTCCATTGATTTATCCAATCCTTTCAATTTACGGTGTCAGAAAATATAATATA
The DNA here is from genome assembly GCA_045615165.1 of Eubacteriales bacterium. Classification (GTDB taxonomy): domain Bacteria; phylum Bacillota; class Clostridia; order Oscillospirales; family CAG-272; genus UBA1740. Next base: position 6,028 of record JAZLEH010000099.1, read on the forward strand.
TTTTATTATATACTAAAATATTATGAAAGTCAATCTTTTTATTATTTATTACTAATGGAAAGAAAAAGAAGCAAGCCTTTTTTGCGGTAGCCGTTAGCTGCCACAAGCCTACTTCTTGAATTTTATCGCCTTTCCGCTCTTGAAAAATCGGGCTTGACATTTATCCTTCCGAATGATATAATTATAAGGTGAGAGATTTTACCAAACCAAAGGATATATAAATGTATTATATAACGCTCGACCTTGAATGGAACCAGGCGTACGCCGAAAAGGCGCTCGCCGTGCAGAAAAGGTTGTCAAGAAGGCTTCGCGGCGAGGTCATACAGATCGGTGCCGTTAAGCTTGATAAGAATATGAATCCGTGCGGCTCGTATCAGGTGATAGTGAAGCCGAAATATTTCAAAAAGCTCCATAAGCACGTTTCGGTGCTCACCGGAATAACGCAGGAGCAGATCGATCTTGGCTCGCCCCTTCCCGAGGCGGCTGAGAGATTCCGCAAATGGTGCGGCAAGGATTTCGTATTTCTTACCTGGGGTCCGGATGATATCCCGATGCTGAAGGAAAACTTCAGAGTACACGACCTCCCCTCAAGCTGGCTTGACGCAACCTACGACCTGCAGATGATATTTAACAGGCAGACAGACGATGGAACGAAGCAGCGCTCCCTCGAATATGCGATGGATTATTTTGAGATCCCGCAGACCCTCCCCGCGCACGATGCGCTTAACGATGCCTATTTTACCGCGCTCGTCGCGGCAAAGCTCGACGTAGCCGACGGAATAAGACGCTACAACGAGCAGAGAGGCTCGCTCCTCCTTGAGAAGGTTATCGGCGACGCCGACGCAGGCGACGACGGCTACGTAACCATAAAGGAAATGCTTGACGACGAGATAGTCAAGAATCCCGTTTGCCCGATATGCAAAAAGCCCCTCACGATGCAGCTTACCGAGCTTCATTCAAAAGGGCAGAGATACAGCTACTTATATAGCTGCAAGAATGAAGGAAATATACTCTTCTCATTAAAGCTTCACCGCAACTTTAACGAAACCTGGCGCGCAAAGCTCACGATGGAGCTTGTCGATGAGGAAAAAATCGTCGAATTTAAGAAGGCTCTTGAGCGCACGAACGTTAAGAGAAAGGCGAAGAGAAGGAAGCCGCGCCGCAAGCCGCAGACCCCATCAAATGCCGAAAATCGCCCCGAAATAAGTGCTGAATAAAAAAGTTTAAAAATTTTTCCAAAAACTATTGCAATTTTTACACAGACATGGTATAATGATTACACAATCAGTTATGCTTTCTGTGTGTACCGGAGGTAATACATATGAAGTATGAAAATCCTACATGTGAAGTAGTATTACTCGAAAGAGCAGATTGTCTCACTGCAAGTGACGATGTAGTTAACATCAAGGACTACGATTCGCCCTTCATTGACTATCCTAACTTCTAATAGAGTAATCAGCATGAAGAGAGAAGAAGCTGCTGCCCCAATCGGCAGCTTCTTTTTTTGCTTTTTTCACTTTGCACCTTAATCAAATTGCTCATATAAAAATTGAGGAACGATCTTTTGGATCGTTCCTCTTTTCGTTTTATTTGACACGCCTCGGGCGTTTTTTAATTATTTGAAGCAATACGGACCGGTATCGCCCTCGTGCTTCGTGCCGAGATAGTAGTCGTTTGCTCCCGTGCCGTAGATGAATTTCGTCTTAGAGAAGAAGAAGTTCTCATCCTCACTATAGGGCGCATCGTAAATATAATTATTAGGATTATTAACTATCTTGACGTATTCGGGGGGAGTGGTCTTGTTATCGTTCGCTCTCGGACGGGTGTTGTCGTTAGCGAAGACGTATTCGCCGGCCGCGTCGCTCCACTGGATCGTCTTCGGAGGAGTTGCCTTAGTCTCGTCAAGGTGCATATACGGCTCGCTTACCATAGAGGTCGAATAGATGTTGATCGTGAGCTTTTCCGGCTCAACAAGCTCTCTGGTTGACTTGTAGTAGATGTAGAGGTCCTTGATCTCGATCGAGGGGATGTAGCAGGTGTAGCCGAAGTCCCAGTTCTTATACGAATGTCCGACAAGGTTGAGCGTGTAGGAGGTCGTGTAGAGGTAGAAGCCGTCAACGTAGATATCTCCGTCCCAGGTTGAACCGTAGTCGGAACGAAGCGCGATTACTGAGTTCGTGGAGGCGTTCTGCGCGGCGTACGTATACCAGGTAACGTTCTTAACTATGAAGTCACCCTTGCCGATTATCTCGAACGCCTGAAGCTCGCAGTTCTCAACGACGCCGTTGTAGAGACCCTGGTGCGCGTCAAAGCGGGAGAGGCGTGAGTTTCTATAGATCATATTCTTGCAGAAGTTAGTTCCGCCGATACCCCAAGTATAGCAGGGGTTCTTAGTAACTCCGTCAAGCACGAACGACTCAACTCTTTCCATTGAGACCTTACCCGTGTCGGTATCCGAGGGTTTTCCGTCCTCGTCTACCCAGAAGTTGCGCTGAATGCATCCGTCAAGGACGATCTTGTTTACCTTGCTTCCGGAGAAGTCGTAAGTTCCCGAGAGTCCGTAGTATCTTCTTCCCTGAAGAACGCAGTTCAGGAAGGTTATCTCGTCAGCCTCGGTCGCGGTGAAGAAGCCCTGATAGTGAGCGCCCTCGTGACCCTGCACCTGCTGCGCGTAGGTTACCTCGTCGGTGATATAGTGCTGAACGCCGTCAATTATGGTGTGCGAGCGGTTGACCGCAAGGCCTCTGTTATAATAACCGAACGTCTTCGTTGTGCCGTTAGATTTGACGTAGGAGGCGTCAAGCGTGCAGGCTCTCGTTGTGATCTTGCCGCCCGTAACGGTGATAGGTTCAACGTCCGTTCTGATTATTTCGATCTTGGTTACCTTCGTGTAGTCGAACATAAAGGGGGTCGACTCGTCGATGTAGCCGTTTTCGTCTATCTCAATGATTTCATTCTGTGAGGAGTATGCGCCCTTACCGTTGTTTCTGTTAGCGTAGTCAGCGCCGTAACGGCGATATATCGCGTGGTCGTCGTTATAAACTATGAGAAGCGCGGGATAACCGAGTCCAAGGTCGATTCTTTCCGTGCCGTACGCCTCACCGATAGAGCCGAGATTATTAATAATTTCGTAATGCTCGGGGTCTTTTTCGGCATCGTTATACCAGGTGAGCTTATAGTAATTGGATTTTACCTTAAATACGTGAGTGCCGGCAAGCGAATGTCCGTATGTGGTTGCATCGTCGATGAATCTGTCGTCGATGATGAATTCAGCGCCGGTCCAGATCGTGTTCGTTCTGATCGGAATTTCGATCGCCGTGGGATCGCTGGTCGGGGTAGCCTTTATTGCGTTCTCAACTATGAGATAGGTCTTGCCCTTGGTCGCAATAACAGTCTGTCCGCATTCGTTTGCGAATATGTGAGCGTTGTAAAGCGCAACGAAGTCGTCGGTCTTTCCGTCACCCTTCGCATCAAATTCCTCGTAGGTAACGAAGCTTATGTCCTGCGTGTATACGGTATCGACGAAGTTAACGTCGCCCGACGCAGTCGAGATCTTGTTAAGAACGAACGTGGTAGTTGCATCGGCAAGCTTGTTGTCAAACGCGCAATCGATTCGGAGCGCCTCGCCGTCGGCATAAACCTTGAAGCTCTCCTCGCTGTAAACCTTGGCAATGTGGTTAAGAAGGATTGCCTTTTCGGGCGCATTCTCAATGGGTACGATGGGTAACCAGTATCCCGTTCTGTCGTAAATGGTGTCCTGAAGAGCTTCAGCGGCGGTCTTGTAGTAATCTATCGTAAGATCAGCCGCGATCTTATATCCCTTCATATCCGTTCCGTTAACCGAGAGGGAGGTAACCTTGTAGCCGGTCTGGGGCTTGATTACATTCTGCTTTTCGGTCATCGTAACGTAGTTGAGATGCTTGTTTTCGTAATCAAGTATTTTTTCTGCGAACTCGATAAGCGCATCCTCAAGAGTATCGTCGGATCCTGCGTTGATAATTATCTTATTGCCGACGATCTTGATTATATATCCCTTTTTACCGAGGGAATAGCGGTCGTACTGATATTCGTCGCCACGGTTAAGAACGTCACCGACGAGAACCTCGTAGGTCATCTCGTTATCAAGGGTCGAGCCTTCAATAACAGAGGTAACGATGAGACCGGACTTTCTCTCGATGCCCTTGATAATGGTCTGCTCAACCGTCTTCTTAACGCCGGCAGAAGCGGAGCTTGCGATAACGAACTGGAACTTAGCCTCCTCGTCGATAAGCGTTATTTCAGCGATCACGGGCATTTTGTTTCCGCATTCGTCACAGATTTCGTCCTCGTCGCTGTCAACGCACTCTTCGCAAGGCATTTTGTTTCCGCATATATCGCACTTGCCGTCTTCGTCATCGTCCTCGCACTCGGTGCAGGGAACGTCCTTGCCGCAGACGTCGCATATAGCGTCCTTGGGGTCTTCGTCAACGCACTCGGCGCAGGGAACTTCAGATCCGCAAGCATCGCACTTTGCGTTTTTGTTATTATCAACACAGCTCTGGCAGACAGGGAGCGTCTCATTGCAGACGTCGCATTTTCTGTCCTCGTTTGCATTAACGTGTGCCGTGCAGGCAACCGCGCTGCCGCAAACGTCACAACTTGCATCCTTCGGATTTTCGTCAACGCAGGTGTGCGCGTCTACTGTAACTGTAGTGCCGCAAATATCACATTTACCGTTCTCGTTCGCATCAGTGTGCGTCTGGCAGGGAGTTATATTCTTCTGGCAAACGTCGCACCTTGAATCCTCGTTTGCATTAACGTGAG
>JAZLEH010000100.1:0-4061 GCA_045615165.1 Eubacteriales bacterium
TTATATGCACCTTAGCGAGACTAAGGGAACGCATCCTCAGGCAATCGGTTGGTGTGAGGAAGAGAAGAAATATAAGTTTATGCCCGTCCCGGAGAGGGGATTTGTCAACGAGAACCCCACAGTTCCGCCGGAATACGTTAAGCTTATAAATAACGAGGAAGGATATCTATATAGAATGCCTAAGAGCGACGACGAGAACTTCTTCTTCAAAAACACGAAGTTCTATTACTCGGACGAGGATTACTACGTAGGAACGAACCACGAAAATGCAAAGGGCTTTACCTTTGAATAATAAAAAAGACCGCAGATTTCCTGCGGTCTTTTTTCAGTTGTTTGAATTATTTTCAATGTTTCTTATGTAGTGGAATATATATTGCTGAGCAACTCCGGCGTACCGCCCCAGTGACGTGGGATCAAGATGTCCGTCAAAGTAATCGTCTATCGCGCGCTTCATCCAGACGTCGATCGGGAAGGCCTCGAGGTTTCCAAAGCCGAAAAGCGCTGCGCAGGAGGCTACCTTCTCACCGACGCCCTTGATGCTGATAAGGCATTCCTTCGTGTGCTCGTATGAGCGCGCGGCGGCAATCATATCAAGATTTACCGCACCCGTGTCAACTTTCTCGGCGGCATCGCAAAGATATTTATATCTGAATCCGGGGTTCGCAAGGAGGAGCTTTTCGGGATCTTTCACAACGTCGCTCGCCTTTGGGAAGGTGTAGCACGCGCCGCACTCGCGGCAGATAGATTCGCACGGGGTGGCATCAGTCTTGCCGAGAGGACATTTTTCGGCGTTGCTTTGTAAAGAAATGTTTACTCCGTATTCGGCAGATATCTTGCGGATTATCTTTCTTATCCTCGGAATGTTGTTGTTTTGTGATATTATGAATGAGAACACGGTCTCCCACGGGTCTTGCTTCAATATTCTTATGCCCGAGGCGCATTCAGCCGCTCTCTTTAACCAATCGGAATCGGTTCTTTTGACGATGTCGTCTTTTATCATTCCGTAATCGGTCTCAAGGTCAAAGTATGGAACTACCGTTTCAAGGAAATCGTTTTCTGTTACGTCGTAGAAAACAAGCTCTCCGACAGTCCTTTGACCGACGGTGATGATCTTATCCTTAACGACGATCATATATTCCTTATATCCGTCCTCGTCGCATATAAGCTCGTAGCGGAAGCATTGGCCGCATTCAAAAGTAGCCTTGAGGTCGTAATCACCGATATCGGTGACGGTTATACTCTTTCTTTTGTCGGTTGCGTCGTTTATTTTGTAAAACATTTTGGCTCTTCCTCTTGAAAAATCACTATTTATGGTGTATAATGGATGTGTATAATATTTTTTATATATTTTATCATAGTTTAAACTTTAAATCAAGGTGGTTTTGATTTTTTATGGAGCAAATTTATACCATACCCGTTAACGAGGCGTTTGATCAAGTCGTTGAGAAGCCGGAGTGCGGCTGTCCCTTCTGCGTTTTGTACAGAAAGCTTCAAAATGATGAGATAGATATAATCCTCGGCGCTTCGATGATGGAGCCAGATATAAGAATACGCACTAATGAGGAGGGCTTCTGTCTCTCCCACTACAATATAATGCTCAGAAGAAAGCGTATGCTCGGTATGGGTCTTATGCTTGAAAGCCATCTTGCCGAGGTCGAAAAGAAGATCAAAGGACCGACCCTTTTCGGAAGCAAGGCGCAGGCGAGCATTTCCGCGATTGAGAAGCTTAACGGAGACTGCTACGTTTGCGGAAGAATAAATAAGAATCTTAACGCAATGATCTCCACGGCGGTCTACCTCTTTGAGACCGACCCCGCATTTACGGAGAAATTTAAGAAGACTCCTTATTTCTGCCTGCCGCATTACAAAGCAATGCTTGAATATGCGTCAAAGAAAATGCCTAAAAGGGCATTCCGTGATTTCTACGATGCGGCGCACGGCATTGAAGAAAATTACGCCGCCTCACTTAGGAGCGACGTTTCCTGGTTCTGTAAAAAGTTCGATTACAGATACGATGAAGAGCCTTGGTATAACGCGAAGGATTCGGTCTACCGTTCAATAAAATTCCTGTCGGGCGAGCTTGGACTTGACGATTAACGAAGGAGAAGAGTATGATAATCCAGAAGATAAACATCAAAAGCTTTGGAATGATCACCGATATGACGCTTGAATTTTCGAGCGCGATAAACGTTATTGAGGGTCAGAATGAGGCGGGTAAGAGTACCCTCGCCGCATTCATCAAATATATGCTTTACGGATTTGACAGCGGCGATAACAAGGAGATCCTCTCCGAGAGGGCTAAGCGACTCAACTGGGTGACCGGCAGAGCCGAGGGCTCAATGACCGTTCTCGTCAAGGGTAAGCAGTATCTCATAACGAGATCTACCACCGAGGTTGAAAACAGCGCTCATTCAGCTTATAAAGAGGAGTGCTCGATAATCGATCTTGAAACGGGATCACCCGTGTTCGGAAAAGTTCCTGCGGGCGAGGTGTTCTTCGGCGTTGACAGAACTCTCTTTGAAAACACTGCCTTCGTCGGACAGATTGGTGATTCAAGCATTAACGAGGGTTCTGTCAAGGAGTCGATCGAGAACATTTTGTTCTCGGGATCTGAAAAGATAAATAATCAGCGCGCGGCGGCAAAGGTCGCAACGAAGATGGAGAACCTTCTTCATAAAAACGGTATGGGTGGCGTTATATACGATCTTATGCGCCGCTCCGATGAGTTTGAGGCGCGCTTTAACCAGGCTGACGAGGATAATAAGCAGATCCTTGCAAGAGAGGCAAAGCTCCACGAGATCAAGGCGTCCCGCGATGCTGAGGTTGAGCGCAAGGAAAAGTTCTGCGACCTTGATATGTGCTATCGCAACGTGCTTATAATTCAGGATTTCGATAAGCTCCACGCGCTCGAGGCTGAATATGAGGCTAAGTGCGACGAATATTCAAATTACGTTGCTGAAAATACCAGAGCGGGCTTCACCCCTACTACCCAGTATCTTACCGATATCGCGGTTTCCCGCCGCGGTGTTGACGACGCGTACAGAAATCTCGTTGAGGCAAATCAGCGCTATATCGATGAGAAGAACGCGATCGGCATCACGCGTGAGATCGAGGGTGCAATCGAGCTTGCCGACGAGTCGGGCGGAGAAAGCGAGATACTCGCATCCGCGAAGAAGATCAGATCAAATCAGATAATGAATATAGCCGCGGCTATCGGCGGTGGTCTCGTGACCGTTGCCGCAATAGTTGTGGAGATAGTGGCAAAGGGTGGTCTCGCAAGCATATTCTCAAGAATCGGCTTCGGTCTTCTCGGCGGTGCGGGTGCAGTATGCGCGGCACTTATGACTATCCTCTTTATGAAGAATTCCGAGCGCCTCTCGGTTATACTCAAGCGCTTCTCGACTGAAAATCTTCAGGAGCTTGTGGCAAAGATCGCGGTTATCGCAGAATCCCGCGCAAAGCGCGACGGTATGATCCGTTCGACCGAAAACGCAAGGCTCGCACTTGAATCGGCAAAGGAAAAGTATGAGAAGGCTAAAAACGAGCTTCTTGAGGTAATACTCCGCTGGGGCGAAGAGCCTCCGCATTCCGGGCTTGGCGAATTCCTCGATGCGCTCGAAGCGAAAACAAGCGTTTACCTTGAGGGAGAGGGAAGACTTCTTAACGAAAAGGTTGAGCTTGAAATGAAGGTGCGCGAGCTTCGCGGTAAGCTTTCGGGTATGAGTGAGATCGATATCAGAGCGCAGGTTCCCCCCTTCAAGAGAAAGGTTCTTAACGAGATCGACCACGAATCCATCCTTGAAGGAATTGAGGATTCGAAGCTTAAGATCGCCGCGCAGGACGTTCTTGCGGAGGAGGTTGAGCGCGAGCTTGTCCTTCTTAAATCAAGAGCGACCGACCCCGGTGAGCTTTACTCGAAGATGCAGGCTAACGACGCCCGCATTGAAGAATTGAAGAGCCAGCATAAGGCTTATTTCGTAGCGCTTAAGGCTATTGAAAACGCAAGCGATAATCTCCGAGAGGAAATCTCTCCCCGCCTTGCCGAATATTCGACGGGACTT
>JAZLEH010000101.1:0-9381 GCA_045615165.1 Eubacteriales bacterium
GATAATTGTTAGTGGTTCTTATGTGATCGATAGCGGCAAGCTTGTACTTTTCGTCGCCGGTCTGCTCTGATGCCCAGAAGAGAATCGGAGCATTCATAAGCGAGTCCATCATGGTGCGGCATCCCGTTCCCTTGTCCCAGCTCTTCCATGAGCGGATGATGAACTTTCCTTCCTTGGAGTAGCTCTTTTCGTAGAAGTAGTCGGTAACCTCAAGCGCGAGCTTTCTTGCCTCTTCGCTTCCCGTAAGCTTGTACTGCGCAACTGCAGTGGGGGAGAAAACGAAGCCGATGTCGTGGTCGTCTACCGCAACTCTGTCATCGAATCTCTTTCTGAATGTGAGGAACTGTTTTTCCGCAACCTCACGGAAGAACTTGTTTCCCGTAAGCTCATACGCGAGCCAGAAGCAACCGGTGTACATTCCCGCGGTCCAGTCCTTGTTGACTCCGAAGCTGTGATACTTGAAATCGATAGTGCTGGAGTAGGGAATTTCGTCTCCGTGCGCCTTTGCGCGCGCCTCAAGCTTGTCAGCAGCAACCTCAACTGCGTGAATGAGCTTTGCCTTGTCGAGAGAGTAGTCCTTTTCAAATCTCTCGCGGTTTTGTAGAGTAATTTTTTCTGTAACCATTTACTTTCCTTTCGTGGTATTTATTAATTCCGAATTACTCGGTAGGTTGATTATTTATTATTGGGGTGATTATTGGCTTGCCGTCGCGGTCAAGAAGGGGAGAAAGACCTCCCGAATAGCCGCAGGCGTGGAAGATATAGTTAACTCCCGTCTCCTTATCAACGAGGATCTCGGTTCTGTTAGCCACACCCTGATGATAAACTATTTCGAATCTTTCGTTCTTTGCCATTATACCTTTTCCTCGCCTGCCGCCGAAGCAACGACGCCGCCAACTATAACGGCGCTTCCGTCAGCGTTATAGGTGATTCTGTCGCCGGAGGTGTTGATGCTGTCCTGATAATCGAGGAACGCCTTTGCCGTGGGGAACATGGGAGTGAATTCAGCAATTATCTTCTTCGCTCTCTCCGCACCGTTGCCAAGGAGTATTTTAAGCATAGCAACCTGCCACTTAGCAGAATTTACGCAAGCGTTCTCGGGGTCAACTACCTGATAGTCGCTTCCGTGGCTCTTTCCGTCTGCTCCGCCTGCATAGGGGTGAACTACGGGCATAATGGTTGAGAGGTCGCCCATATCGGTCGATCCCGTGCTGAACTCGGGTTCGATATTGAACTTAATTCCGGGGATAACCTCTTCGATAGCCTCTTTCGCAACGAGGCACATATTCATATCGTTAAAGAGGGGGGAGTAACCGGGCATATCGATGATCTCGATGTTAGTGCCAAGCGAGTATGCCGCACCGACGAGCGCCTGATTTACTCTTGCGTTTGCCGACTCCATTGCCGCAAACGACTTTCCTCTGATATAGCTTTCAAGCTCGACTTCTTCGGGAATTGCATTTACCATATCTCCGCCGCGAGTGATTATCGGGTGGAATCTGATAAGGTCGGTATCGTGGAACGTCTCTCTTATAGCATTAGCCGCAGATATTCCCGTGGTAGCCGCGTAAAGCGCGTTCTTGCCTGCCCAAGGAGCTCCGCCTGCGTGTGCCGCAACGCCCTTGTAAATCATTCTCTTTGCAATGCATCCGACAGAGCCGAGGCGGACGGTGTAGGTCTTCGCAGTGTGAACCATAAGCGCGATATCGACGCCGTCAAAATATCCTCTGCTGAGGAATTCGCTCTTACCGCCGAAATACTTGATCTTTCCCTCTGCCTTAAGCTTTGATCTGTAAGTTATCTCAAGAAGCTCCTCTGCGGGAACTGCACAAAGTCTTATTCTACCCGAAAGCTTTGCAAGAACTGCGGGATCGGTAAGCGCCGCCGCAATTCCGAGAAGTGCCGCGCACTGCGCGTTGTGGCCGCAGGAGTGAACTGCACCGGTCTCGGGATTCGCTTCCTTATGTGCGGGACAGATTATCGAGTCAAGCTCACCGAGAACAAGAACCTCAGGGCCCTCTCTTCCCGTATCTACCACGGTGTAAAATCCGGTGATGCCCTCTGCGTAAGTCAGCTTGTAGCCGAGCTCCTCGAATTTCTTCGCAAGATAGCTTGAGGTCTCAAACTCTTTGTATCCGGTTTCGGGATGCGCCCAAATGTAACGCTCCGCATCGAGTATAAGCTGTCTGTATTTGTCAACTGCAACGTGAATGTCTTTCATAATATTCTCCTTAATATCTTGTTTTAATTTTCGCTACTGTTTTTGAAAATGGTCACGAGCTCGTCAAGATGCTCGTTATATCCGAACTTTACTGCCTTGAAGCTTCCGTTTTCATATTCAAGCTCTGTTATCGAATTGTTTGAAACGCTGTATATATCGTCAAGCGGAATGCCGTAAACAAGCACCTCAAGAGTCATAAGAGGGCCGTTGTGAGTTGAGATAAGAACTGTTTTTCCGTCGTTGGTGGCGGCGATCTCCTTAACTGCCTCGTGCATCCTTTTCATAACGTCCTGCATTCCCTCACCGCCGGGCGTTCTTGCAATAGTCTTGTGCGTTTTGTAGTATTCGTATTCCTCTTTGAAAATTTCCGCAACGTCGTTGAAATAATATCCCTGCCACTCACCCGCATATATTTCGCGCAGGCGAGCGTCGGTGTGTATTTCAAGCCCGAGCGGGTCTGCGATTGGCTTTGCCGTGTCGATCGCACGAGTAAGATCGCTTGAATATATCTTGTCGATCTTGTAGTTTTCAAGTATGTATTTTCCGGTTATTTCAGCCTGCAATACGCCCTTTTCGGTAAGTGCAACGTCGAGCTGACCTGTATACTTTCTTTCTATGTTATATACGCTTTCGCCGTGCCGTATAATAACGAGTCTCGTCATTTCTTTACCTCGCTTGATTTGCGCAGTCGCAGAGTTGACTCGATAATAGTACTTTTTTCATACGGTCTGCCCATTAGTATATTGATAAGTTTCACCGCGACCGCCTCGCAAACGTCGTCAATATTGAAATCAATTGACGAGAGCGGGGGATCGAGGAATTTTGTTTCGGGGATATCGTCCATTCCGATGATCGCAATGTCCTCGGGGATCTTGAATCCGTTGTCGTAAAGGCAACGCATCGCTCCTATGGCAAGATAGTCGTAGGCGCATATCAAAGCGCGGGGAACGCGGTTTTCATCTATCATTTTTTGCATCGTGTCGTAGCCGCCGGATGCGAATCTCTCACCGATGCAGAGGTATTTTTCGTCATAGCTGCCGACGATCTCGGTCATTATCTCTCTAAAGGTTTTTTCCTTGGAGTGTGTTAGCTTTTCTCCGATGAAGCCGATATCGGTAATTCCGTTTGAGACGAAGTGCTTTACCGCCTGTTCAAGAGCGGGGCGCTTTTGCATAACGACTCTCGTTGCGGTTTCGTTTGCCCAACCGACGCAAACTATCGGAATGTCACTCGCCGCCGAAAGTCCCGATGCACAGTCGATAAGGATTATTCCGTCAACGCGCGCGTATTTCGAATAGTAATCCACAAGCTCCTTGCATCTGTCCTTTGAAAACTGAGTGGTCGCAACGCAGATCTCGCAACCGCGCTTTTCAAGCACTACTTGGAGGTGGGAGAGTATCGAGGTGTAATACAGGCTCTCAAATTCGGGGCATATAACGGCAACGACAAGGCGCGGATATTTTGCGTTGAAGAATTTCTTAAAGCAACCGTGTTTTTTTGCTATATCAAATATCATCTCGCGCGTTTCTTCGTTGACCTCGGGGCTCATTGAAAAGGCTTTTGAGGCGGTAGATATCGAAACGTTTGCAAGACTCGCAATTTTTGAAAGGGTAAGCATAGAAATACCGCCAAAATATTATTATAATGATTATATAACATATTTAAAAATATTGCAAGAGTTTTTGCAACAAATTTGAATTTTATTACGAAAATGTTTCGTATTGATTTCTCTTGACAAAATGGTTCTCGTATATTAGAATTTAAGTGTAATTAATTCTCTATGAAATGCGGGAGAAAATATGAGAATCTTATTTGAAAATTCCGGGGAGCTTACGCGCGGAATATCGATCGTGGCAAGTGATCTTGATATCGAGCTTTGTAATGAAAATCCCGATTATAGTGTAAAGGTGATTGAAACCTCCGCGGCAGAGCTTGGCGTTAAGCTCTATGGCAACACCGCCGAGATATTATACGGCGGAGGAAGAGCAAGATTCTTCAGGGCTCTTGCAACCCTCGTCGGCTGGATAAGGGACGGAGTAACGGATGCGTGCATAAAGGAGACCCCGTGCTTTGAAAATAACGGCCCTATGATCGATATGTCGCGCAATTCGGTTATGACGGTGGATGCGGTCAAGTTTATGATGCGCAAGTGCGCCCTTATGGGTCTCAATACCTTTATGCTTTATACCGAGGACACCTACGAGCTTGATAACTACGCATATTTCGGATATATGCGCGGCAGATACACAAAGGATGAGATACGCGAGCTTGATTCATACGCGGACACGCTCGGAATTGAGCTTATTCCTTGCATTCAGGTGCTCGGTCACCTTGCAACTCATCTGCGCTGGCCTACCACAGAGGTATATAAGGACACGAGCGATGTGCTCCTAGTCGGAGCAGAGGAAACCTACAAGCTCATCGATGCGATGCTGAAATTCGCAAAGGACGCATTTAAAACGAATAAGATCCATATAGGAATGGATGAGACATTCAATCTCGGAGTCGGTGAATACCTTCGCAAAAACGGCTATCGCGAAAGAGTCGATATATATCTTGAGCACCTAAATAAAGTTGCAAAAATGGCGCACGGATACGGTCTTGAGCCTATGATGTGGTCGGATATGTTCTTTAGAATGGCAGGGCGCGGACTTGATAAATTCCGTGATTACGATGAGCGCGTGGTAATACCTGACGAGGTTTGCAAAATGGTTCCCGACGGTGTTCAAATGGTGTTCTGGGAGTATTCAATTTCTAACGAGGAATTTTATCTTACCAATCTTGAAAAGCACGAGCGGCTTGGAAAAAACACTGCTTTCGCAGGCTCGGTAAAAACTTGGAGCACACTTACCCCCGCGTATGAAAACTCCAAAAACGATACCGTTCCCGCCCTCAACGCCTGCAAGAAAAAGGGCGTAAAGGATATTATTGCAACGGTTTGGAATAACGGCGGCACTTGCAATCTTATGCTCGCTCTTCCGGGACTTGCTTGGTTTGCGGATTTTGATTATAAGGGCGAATTTGATGAGAAAAGCGCGGCTAAAACCTTTGAAAATGCATCCGTCGGCTCTTCCTACGCCGACTTTATGAACGCGGGCAGGATCTCGTCGCCAAGAACGGAAAAGCACCGAGTTTCCTGCGCGGCACTGTATAACGACCCTCTTCTCGGATTGGTTGACGGTTATTACAAGAGCGTTGATACGAACGCGTTTTATAAGGATCTCTCGTCAAAGCTTGCGGACAGTGACGAGCGCAACCGCGAATTTGGCTCAAGCTTCAAATTCATAAAGTGCCTCTCCCGCTTGTTTGAAAGGAAAGTTGATTTCGGCATAAGGCTTAAGGCGGCTTACGATAAAAAGGATAACGAAGCACTGAGAATGCTTGCGGATGAGTGCACCGAGATAAAGGAACTTGTAAATGCACTTCACGATGCAAACAGGGATATGTGGTTTGAGACCTGCAAGCCTTTCGGCTGGGAGGTATACGATATCCGCTACGGCGGAATAGCTATGCGATTTGAAACGGCGAAAAAACGAATCCTCGAATACCTGGAAGGAAAGATTCCCGAAATCGAGGAGCTTGCCGCCGAGAGAATAAATTATATGAACAACCGCTATGAACTCATAATTACAGGAGGACAAAACAAAGAATGAGAATCATGCTTGAAAATTGCGACGAGCTCGCTTGCAGTATAGGCTTGCTTGCAGATGATTTGGGACTTGAAATAGTGAATGATGATGCCCGTGTAACATTATTCGCAGAAAAGGCGGAGGAGGATATTCTTAAAGTTGAGTTTTCGGGATGTAAAGCAAAGATTACATATAAAGAAAAATCCCGTTTCTTCAGAGGCCTTGCAACTCTTGCAGGCTGGCTTCGCTCCGGCAAAACGGATGGAAATGCCTTCGAGCGCCCGCTCTTCAGCTTTGACGGTCCGATGGTGGATATGTCACGCAATGCGGTAATGAATATTAAAACGGTTAAATTCTTTATGCGCAAATGCGCGCTTATGGGTCTTAATTCATTTATGCTCTATACCGAGGATACCTATGAAATAGAGGGTAGACCCTATTTCGGTTACATGCGCGGAAGATATACTAAGGATGAGATTCGCGAGCTTGATGCATACGCAATTAAGCTCGGCATCGAGCTTATCCCCTGTATTCAGGTGCTCGGACATCTTGCAACGCATCTCAGGTGGCACGCGACAGCTCCGTACAGAGATTCGCAGAACGTGCTTCTGGTCGGTGCGAAGGAAACCTACGACCTCATTGACGATATGTTTAAAACTATCTCCGAGTGCTTCACCTCAAAGCGCATCCATATAGGTATGGATGAAACCAAGGATCTCGGCACGGGTGCATATCTTGATAAATTTGGTTACCGTAAGAGATTCGATATCTTCCTCGATCATCTTGAAAAGGTGGTTGAAATGGCGCACGGGTACGGTCTTGAGCCAATGATGTGGTCGGATATGTTCTACAGAATGAGCGCTGAAGAGGCGGGAATGGAAAACTATCACGACTACGATGAGCGAACCGAAATTCCCGAGGTTATAAGAAAGCGTATTCCCAAGGGCGTTCAGCAGGTATTCTGGGATTATTACAGACCGAACGAGGAGTTTTACGCTATAAATATCGAAAAGCATAAGCAGCTCGGCGAGAACACTATGTTTGCAGGCGGAATCCGCACTTGGACGAACTTTGCACCTATGCTCAGCTATTCTCTTGAAAATAGCCTTGCGGCGCTTCGCGCCTGCAAAAAGGGCGGTGTAAAGGAGGTCCTCGTAACCATTTGGGATAACGGATGCGAGTGCAGCCTTCTTCTTTCTCTTGTCGGACTCGCGTGGTACGCAGACTTTGATTATAACGGTGAATATAGCGAGGAGGGCGCAAGAGCAAGCTTCGAAAACGCCTGCGTCGGTCAGTCCTACGATGATTTTATGGCAACCGAGCTTCCCACTATAAGCTACGGTAAGAGAAGCGGCGTGTCTGCTTCACTGGTGTTTAACGATCAGCTCCTCGGAATCGTTGATATATACGCTAGAGAAGTTGACGGTAAGTATTTTGAAAATGCGCTTGAAAGACTCAAGACGGCGGGTAACGAAAACGATGAATTCACCGCAAGCTTCGATATGGTGCGCGCCGTTTCCGATCTCCTTATCAACAAATGCGACTTCTCGGTAAGAGCTAAGAAGGCTTATGAAAAGGGAGATAAAAAGACCCTTGCAAAAATGGCAGATGAATGCGACGTTATCGCAAGCAAGGCGAAAGCGCTTCGCGACGCGTATAAGCGCGTCTGGTTTGAGTCCTGCAAGCCCTTCGGATGGGAGCCGCAGGATATACGCCTCGGAGGAGTTATTTCGAGAGCAGAGACGGTAAAATGGCGTCTTTTAAGCTATGTGTCGGGAGAGGTGTCCGTCCTTGAGGAGCTTGAAGAGGAGCGTCTTGATTTCGGAACGCCCAATTATCCTATGATGGCAACGGCTTCAATATTGTAAGGGGGATGACGGTATGATTAAATATTCTTTCATAAACGCCGGTGATCTTATGTCCGGCATCGAGCTTCTCGCCGAGGAGATCGGCGTTGAGGTGGTTAAAAGATCTCCCGACGTTGCAGTTACGGTGCGCGAGTCGAGCGACGACATACTCTCCGTAAGGCTTTCGGGCGCTGAAGCCGAGATCACCTATGGCGGCGGCAAGGCAAGATTTTTCCGCGGACTTGCAATTCTCGCCAAATGGGTTCGCGAGGGAGTAAAGGTAAACACCCTTCTTGAAAACCCGCTCTTTACGCTTGACGGCGCAATGGTGGATATGTCAAGAAACGCCGTTATGAATGTAAAAACGGTAAAGTTTATGCTTCGCAAAATGGCTCTTATGGGTATGAACGCATTTATGCTTTATACCGAGGACACCTATGAAATAGAGGGAAGACCCTTCTTCGGATATATGCGCGGCAGATATACGAAGGAAGAGATCCGCGAGCTCGATGCATACGCAATAAAGCTTGGCATTGAGCTTATCCCCTGTATACAGGTGCTCGGTCACCTTGCAACGCACCTCAAATGGCCCGCATCCTCGCCTTATCGTGACACGGCTAACGCCCTTCTTTCTGGCGCGGATGCAACATACGCCCTTATCGACGATATGTTCAGAACTATATCCGAGTGCTTCACATCAAAGAGGCTTCATATGGGTATGGACGAAACTCACGATCTCGGCACGGGTGCGTACCTTGATAAGAACGGCTACCGTCCGCGCGAGGACGTTTACCTTGATCATCTTTCAAAGGTTGTGGAGATTGCTCATAAATACGGCTTTAAGCCTATGATGTGGTCGGATATGTTCTTTGAGCTCGCAGGCGGCAGAGGAACTCCTACCTATTGTCCCTCGATAGTTATGACCGAGGATATTGCAAAGCGCGTTCCCAAAGGTGTTCAGCAGGTGTTCTGGGATTACTACAACGAGGACGAGAATTTCTACGCGGTAAATATCGAAAAGCACAAAATGCTTGGCGAAAACACGATGTTTGCAGGCGGAATATGGTGCTGGTCGGGTCATTGCCCTCACTTCTCCCGCTCTCTTGAAGATACGCCCCCCGCGCTTGAAGCGTGCAGAAAGGGCGGAATCAAAGAGGTTATCGCAACTATATGGCATAACGGCTCGGAATGCAGCCTCGTAATGTCAGTAGCAGGTCTTGCGTGGTATGCAGACTACGACTATAAGGGAAGATTTGACGAGGCGTCAATAAAGGAATGCTTCGAGGCGGCTTGCCCCGGCGCTGTCTACGAGGACTTTATGGCTGCTGAGCTTCCCGAGCTTGCTCACGGTGGTGAGGGATGCATCTCACGCTCTCTTATTTATAACGATCCTCTTATCGGTCTTATCGATAAGCACATCGAAGGAAACGATATGAAGCCGTATTACGAGGCGGCAAGCGCTCGCCTTAAGGATGTCGGACGTGACCTTTCCGTATTTAACTATGCCTTTGAGGTCGTTTATAGAGTCTCCGACCTTCTTGAAAATAAGGCTGACTTCGGCGTAAGGCTCAAGGCTGCGTACGACGCAGGAGATAAAAAAACTCTCGCTCTTATGGCAGAGGAGTGCGACCTCATTATAGAGAAGATCGAGGCGCTTAAGCGTTCGCACAGAGAGGCGTGGTTT
>JAZLEH010000102.1:0-8665 GCA_045615165.1 Eubacteriales bacterium
GTTAACGAACACCTCGCGAACTGCTCTGGAGCAGCCCTCGTCCATAGTGAATCTCTGACGGGACCAATCACAGGATGCGCCGAGCTTCTTAAGCTGGCTCGTTATTCTCTCCTCATAAGAATCCTTCCACGCCCAAACGCGCTCAAGGAACTTATCACGGCCGAGGTCGTATCTTGTAAGGCCCTCGTTAACGCGGAGGTTTTCTTCAACCTTGATCTGCGTTGCGATACCTGCGTGGTCTGTGCCGGGTACCCAGAGGGTAGAATATCCCTGCATACGCTTGGTACGGATAAGTATGTCCTGAAGGGTCTCGTCAAGGGCGTGTCCCATGTGGAGCTGACCCGTAACGTTGGGGGGAGGAATAACTATCGAGTAGGGCTTCTTCTTTTTGTCGGGGTCGGGCTTGAAGTATCCCTTCTCGCACCAATTTTCATAAATTCTGTCCTCGAACTCACGAGGGTTGTAGTTTTTTGCAAGCTCTTTTCTCATTTTCTTGCCTTTCTTTATATAAATATTATTTAAAACTAAAAAAGCCCGAAGCGACTGAAATCAGTCGCTTCGGGGCGAAAAACAAAGTTCACGCGGTACCACCCGAATTTGAGAATAATCTCCTCATTAACCCTTTAACGCGGGCGCGCCGGGTTCTAATAGGCAATGCCGTTCTTCCCGGGTAAAAGCGGCTACGTTCGCACGGCTTCGCAAAGGCTTGCACCAACCGCCTTCTCTCTTCAGCCAAATACCGTACTACTCCTCCGCAGTGCTAATATTTTATCATATATATTTTATTTTGTCAATATATGCTATAAATATTATCCGAAATAGTTTTTGATGGTGACCTTATAGCAGGTATAATTCTCGTGGCTCTGGTATACGGGATACCTATTCCAGCCCTCTGCAAAGCCGGAAACGGCATCGGTGTTGTGCGCATACATTTTAAGCGCACCGGTGCAATAGAACGCCATCTCTCCAACGTACTTAACGGGGCAATGAAGGGTTACCTTGACAAGCGTGTCGAGATTATAGAAGGCGTAGGCGCTGACGCGCTCTGCGTATATATCAACGCTCGTCACCGAGGTGTACTTATCGTTTACTTCGTCAAAGCACATAAGGTATGCGTTATAATTAGCCGTATAGAAGGGGTTTGACGAAGCTGACTCAAAGATAATCTCTGCCCATTCGTTCACGCCTCCGTCATAGTAAACGTAGCTTATATTCGAATAGTTATTCATGAACGCTCCGTTCTCAATACGCTTAAGAGTCTTCGGAAGATAAATCGTGTTGAGGTTTACCGTGCCGAGCGCCTGAATGGTCTCGGTCGCGCTATGAACGGTAAGCGTGCTCGTCGCGTTCGTTTTTATAAGCGAGAGATACGGATTTTCACGGCAACCGAGATATAACGAATTCTCATACTCGTTGAACTTGATTCCGGGCGCGTCCGTCGGGAGCGTGCTTGGAATATAGCAATCGACGCTGTAAAGATACACTCGGGTAAGGCCCTCCAGCTTTGAAAGGATTTCCCAAGGAATATTGGCGTGTCCCTCTTCTATCACGAGATACGTCGGCTTAACGTAATTCCCTGCGATATCAGAAAGATACATGACACCTCCGGTAAAGCTGATTCCGACGCCCGCCGTTCCCGAAACCTGAAGAAGATCGGTGAGTGATCCGTCAAACATAAGCTTGCCGGTGACGGTTAATCCGTAAAGAGCATCGCTTGAGACGCCGCTTGCAACGCTGAGGTCAGCCTCGTAGCAAATTGCACCGCGGAAGGCGTCTCTTCCGATTTGCTCGGTCTTCTCGGTGATGATTATCTTCTGAACGCTGAAGCCTGCGAACTGGTAATTTCCGATGCTTTCTACGCTATCGGGAATTGAAACTGTGCTTAAGAGCTTGCCCTTGAAATAAATTGATGCCGAGGATGCCATAGGGGTTGAATGAAGATTTGCAAACTTTATTTTACACCAGTCAGCAATGTCTCCGTTGTATCGAACGGCACTTGCGCGAACGTCCTTGAAGGCGTTTTCCGCAACCTCCTTAAGTCCGCTGCCAATATAAATATTCTTTACGGTAACGCCGCTGAAAGCGCCCTCGCCGATGCTCTCGACGCTGTCGCTTATATAAATTCCTTTAAGGGTAAATCCGTTAAAGGCGTTGGCTGGAATTTCGGTTACGTCGCCGCCGATATAGAGATCGTAAAGGGAGGACTCGCTACCCGTGCGAAGAAATCTTACGTCAGTCGATGACGAAATAGTGGTTATAACTTGAATTCCGCCGCGCTCTATCCGCATATAATCGGTCGCCGTTCCCTCGTAGGTGAAGGTGTTAAGCCTCGTGTCGGAAGCGAACGCGTTCTTTCCGATATATTTAAGCGTGTCGGGCAGGTAAACGTTCAATACCGTTGAATTTTCAAACGCCCCCTCACCGATATATTCAAGCTCGTCAAAGAAATATGCATCCGGAATATACGATATATTGGCAAAGGCGTAATTTCCGATCTTCTTCACTTTCATTGCGTAAAACTTACCGAGTGACGAGCAATTACTGAACGCGTAATCACCGATTTCGGAAAGATTCGGTGAGAATGCAAAGGATTGAAGCTGCGCGCACCCCTGGAATGCTTTTTCGGGTATAACGGTAATCTTTCTGAGTCCGACCTTCGTGAGCGCCGTGCATCCGTAGAAGGTATTGGTATTCATCGCGGTTGCGCCGTTCGCCTCGACGGCACTCAGAGAAACGCATCCCGAGAACAACTCCTCGGAAAGCGCGCCGACGCCATTCATATTTGCGTTCGTGAGAGATATGCATCCCGAAAATGCGCCAACGCCAACGTTGACAACCGAGTCGGGAAGAACTATGTGGCGAAGCTTTGTGGAAGCAAATGCATAGTCTCCGATGTCCGTAAGGACTCTTGATTTTACGTACACGTTAACGAGATTTGAGCATCCGTAAAACGCCCGCGTTCCGATGTATTCCACGTTTCTTCCGATTTCAAGATACTTGATCTTCTTATTGTTTCGGAAGGCGGTATCGGCAATTCCTACGACGGGCTCGCCATCGTACGTATCGGGAATTCTGTAATAAATATAATTGCTATCGATGCCGGTTACCACGTACCCGTCAAAGGTTTTAGTATATTTAAGCTTACCGTCAACCCTTATCGTAGTGATATCGCCGCGATATATCTCTTTTTTGTAATATACTCCGTAGGCGCGATATTCGGCGGTAACGGATATGCCGAATATTTGCTCATATATAAGAGACTTCTTCATCATATACGAGGTCTTGCTCGGATCAACGGTGAAGCTTTCGTACTCCTGTCCGTCAGAATAGATCGTAGCCGTTACCTTAAGACCGTCCGCAAACGAAACCACCTCAGAATCATACGCAAGCTCATAATAGATCATCGTTGAGACGATGCCGCCTCCACCATAACCCTTATAAGTGAATACGGGGGAGACCTGTATAGTTTGCACGTTTCCTACGACCTGTGAGAAATAGACGTACGCACCGCCGATATTATATCGATAGCTAACGACAATATTCTGGTGCGCATTCTCACGAAGATCGCCGAGCTCGCCTTTGGCGTAGCCGTTTTCATCGAAGGAGTTTATCGTGGTTGAGGTGGTGATGATTCCGTGGTCAAGATAGCTTGAAACTGCAAGACCGTAGGTTTTATCAAAACCAATAAGGTCAACGTAGCAGTCGAACTTTACGGTGTCACCGATAACCTCAAGGTTATTTACCGTTACACGGGTAGCCGAATCAACCGAAACGTTCCTTTCTGCAAGAACCACGTAAGCGTTTTCATCGGCGTAATATACGTACTGAATTATCCTTACGACGTACTCACATCCCGAGGCAATTCCGGAAAGCGTATACTCGTACCAGAAGTCCTTCTCAAATCCACCATTTTCAGTAGCGTCGTAGTTATAGTTGTTGATATCGTTATATACGACGATATTGCCGTCCTGATAAAGAACCTCTCCGTTTTTGCTTACGAGCTGAATATAGGCATTCTGATATTTCGTATCGGAGTATGCACGATATAAAACGGTCAATCCGTTACTATCGATCTTTATATCGGGATAAAACTTCGCCTGCATTTCGGGAATGGTGTTACCCGTGACCGTTATCGTGCGGTCGATGAGAAGATAGTTTGACGCGTTCATAAACGGAGTCTGATTGCCGTAGAAGTCACAGCTCACGACGAGCCTGTATTCTCCCGGTTTAAGAAGAGACAGATATATATATTGCGATATAGACGTCGCGCTTTTATCAACGATCAGTTCCCCGTCGTCGTAAAGGCGGATATGGAATTTCTCAACTACTGCGTCACCCGTGTTAAAATCGGTATAAACATATCCGTCCTTGACGTTATCGGGATCGACAAGAGCAAGAGTCGGCAGAAGCGAGTGATCGTCGCTTTTAAAGGTCTTCGTCATAACCAACTCGTTTACACGTCCGACGCCGTAAAGCGAATACGTGGCGTAGAAGCTCAGGGTGTAATCGGTGTTCGGCTTAACGAGTCTGTACTCGGCGACAAGGGCGTTCGAATCATCAACAAACTCTGCGTCCTTTATAACGATGCGATCGACTCCGTCGTCAAGAACTATCGCGTAGCGATCGATTTTTGATAGATTTTCTTTAAAGGTATACGTTACCTTGATTTCGTTTTTCGAATTATGTATTTCGGATATTTCTACGTCGGGATAGCACGCGAATTTTTCGCTCTCAAATCCGCCTACAAGCTCACGCGAGGTGAGAACTGAGCGATCGTAATAATCCGTTCTGAGATAGATCGAGTACTCCTCGCCGGGAAGGAGCTTATCCCAAAGGACGCGCGAAACTCCCGTTTTAATTCCACGAGCCTCATCGACCACCGCGCCGTCGGAATCAACAAGCTCGAGAACTGCATGATCAAGCAGCGAAAATCTGTCGCTTAGGGAGAAATCGAAGCTCACGCTTCCATCTATAACGGAAAGTCCTGAAACGGACGTATTAAAATAATCGTAATCAAGGCTTATCGCCTTCTCTGCAACGGAGAAGAGAGAGACCTCGTCACCGTTTGTGGTTCTGCAATATGCACGAAGCGTATATTCTCCTCGCGGAATGCGCTCAAAGCACAGTTCGGAGCTTTCGGCAAAATCAGCCGCGCTAAACATGAATGCTTTTTCAAGCTTTTTCTCTCCGTACAGCTCGATATCAATAACGCTTCCATCGGGGAAGACGCTTGAAACGTTATATTTGACAGTGAGATTTCCGCTATCGCCCGCAAACTCTCCAAACGAGAGAGAGCCGGAGAAACGCTTTAAGGCAATATCCTTGGAATATACCTCTTTATCGGTGAACTCAGCACCGTTATACGAATAGTTGCAAACTATCTTTATCGTTACCGTGCTATCGGGCTTTAGCTCAGAGATAGTTACGGTATCATCTGCACCGAGGGTTACCGACTTTTCGCCGCTATCGCCTCCGGTTGATGAATATTTCAATCTTACATTACTTAAGTTAAGCGACTCGTAATTTGAAACCTTAACGTTGAATACGATCGAGGTGTAACCAACGGTGACGTTCTCAAAGCTTACGGTCGGGGTTAATGCGCTGCCGGGACCGTCTTCTCCCGAGCCTCCGGAACCGTCACCGGGCTCTTCCGTGGAGCTGTCATCATCGGGATTGCCATCGTCATCCGATCCGCCGCCTTCGCCGTCAATATTTTCTTCGCACTCGTCGCACACGTTATCTCCGTCAAGATCAACGTGGACGTCACACGAGTCGCCTCCACATGCAGAAAGCGCGAGGCAAAACGTCAGAATCATTGAAATAAAAAGAAACAAGCTTAAACATTTTCTCATAATAAAAGCTCCTCTGCTCATATTCCGAAAATAATCAGTAAACGCTCGGCGACGATCATAAGTCACCGAGCGTCGCATTACAAAAATCAATACTCAAGCTTTTCGGGGGACGTCCAATATTCGCTATTCGGAATGTAGCCGTCAAAAACTCCGAAAACTCTGCGAACGAAGGTGCTAAGTCCACTATCCCGTGAGCCACAGACCAGAAGTGAATCACCGTCGGAAAGCATCTCAAGCACCGCAAGCTCAAGCTCGCGCTCGTTTGCCACTGTGACGATCTTTATCCCGTCGGCTGTGATCTCATTGCCGCCGGTCGCCTTCAAATTTGCGAAGATACATTCCGCCCCCGCATCCCTCAAGGCGCTTGCGATCTTATTGAGATCCGCTCCATCCGAAATAGAGCCAAGCACTGCGAGCTTTCTTCCGCTCGTTTCAGAGAGAGCATCCACCGCAGCAAGCGCTGCATTTTCGCTCTTTGCGTTAAGCCTTAATACGAGCGTAGCTCCGTCAACGTTAACGACGTTCTGCGTATAATTGCGAAGCCTGTACTCCTCTATTGCCTCGTATGCAAGCTTGTTGCTTATTCCGAGGATCTCGCCAACCTTAATGGCGGCAGAGACAGGCAGACTCATATCCGAGAACGGCATATTATTCGGGGGCATGCATCTTCCGAAGGTCACAACCTTGAGCTTACCCGTGTCAATTTTCGCTATATTATTCATAAGATTTGCGTCATCGCCGCATACGACGAGTGTGCATCCGTCCTTAAGCGATGAAATTATATCGCAAAGCCCGTCTGTCACAGATGTTATGACGCATATGTCGGGTTGCATTGATCTTGCAAGAGTACCCGTTCCGATAAGGGCTTCGTCGCGAAGCTCCATCAGGCAAACGTCGTGATACGGGTGAGCGCTCTGCCAAGAGGTAATATCAATATGATAATCATCCTTTACGTCCAGCGCGCTATAAGCGGTTGAGAGAATTCCGGATATCATCTCGCGAGCAACAGTCTTTCCCTCGCCGCCTGCGATCGCAATGCGTGTCACAGGATTCGCGCACTGTGAGGCGAGCTCTGAGGCGCGAACGAACGCGTCGCGCACGTCGGGAACCACGAGACATCTGAAGCCTTCTATCATTCTGTCCGAGACCACTGCGGTAAGCGCTCTGCGCTCAAGCTCTTTTCTCTCATAGCCGTACACGTCGCGAGTCAGGAAGCAAACTGCGCCACGGCAGGATGGACCAACCTCGGTGCAAAGCTTAGTTACGGGAAGATATGCGTCCTCCTCTTTAATTTCAGCGCCGACGGCTTCGGCAAGCCTTGAAAGAGTAAAGCCGTAGATTGGCAAAAATTCTATACTGTCGCCGACGCGCTCGCGAACGTATTCCTCTACCCGTGTAAGCTTTTCGGTGCTATAACCACCGTTAAGCATGGGACTCGTCGGAACGACGGTGAAGCTTGCGCCGTGGAATTCATCGAACACGTAGCAGGGGACGAAATATTCCTTCACCTTTATCCTTCCGTTATCGCGTGAGAGAAGAAGCTGAAGAATACCGGTATGCTTACAAAGCTCCTTTGGCTCGTTGGTAACGAAATTGCCCATCGAGAACATCATCGGTATCTCTCGTCCATTACTTGAGACCGCCGCGCTGTGTGCCTGAAGGCAATGCGTGTGGCTTCCGACGATATAATCGACGTCGGCATCCTTAAGAGTCGCAAGCACGGAGAGCTGGCGCTCGCCCGGTACAAGATCGTAGTCCACGCCCCAATGTATATAGCAGATAATAAACTCTGCGCCTCGCTCGCGGGCGTGCGCGGTGTCGCGGTCTATCTTTTCCTTCGAATAATAGTTGAGAAGCGAGTTGATTCCAAGCTCGGTGAAATTACGCTCGTCGTGCGCATTATAACGCGTGGCGTATGAGATCACAGCGCAACGGATTCCGTTGATCTTTATGAAAAGAACTCGTTCATCGTCTTCCTTGCGGTACGTGCCCGTGTGCATAAAATCGCGCCTATCGAGAGCCGAAAGGGTGTCGTATATTCCCGTTACACCCGAGTCGCAGGTATGGTTATTTGCGGTTACGAGCGCGTCGAATCCCGCATATCTTACAGCGTCGAGATAGCATTCCGGTCCGTTACAATGGAACTGACGGTTGATGCGGTGATACTCGCCCGCGTAGGGTGTGGAATCCGAAAGCGTCGTCTCAAGATTTCCGATCGAAAAGTCGGATTTTTTCAACACGTCACGCACGTATTTGAATATCGGATGGAAGAAATATGCATCGCCGTATTTGCAGGCGTTCGTCATTCGCGGCTCGCACATCAGGTCACCCGTGCAGGAAATAAGCGCATTTCCGGTTTCGTTTGCCTCGGGATCATACCAATATCCGTCGTCACCGCGGACGTATCGCGCCACGTCCTCTCGCTCCTTTTTATTCCAAGGAAAAGCAAGGGGATGGTTATGCTCGTACACCTCGTATTCACTGTTATAATCTTTCCAAAGTGATGCCATAATAAATCGACCTTCTAATGCGAATTATTTATACTCGGGGAAAATAAGCTTGGTTTCGGTGGTCATCGTAGCGTAAGCCTCCTCGAAGAGCGCGTCAAAATCGACCTTCGCAAGCTCTGCCATAACCTCATCGATCTTGGGATGAGTTTTGGGGTGGCGAGGAGTGAACACGGTGCAGCAATCCTCGTACGGAAGGATCGAGGTCTCAAACGTGCCGTATTTTCTCGCCTCGTTTACGATCTCGTTTTTATCAAGTCCGATGCAGGGACGGAAAACGGGGATATTAACTACCGAGTCGGTAAC
>JAZLEH010000103.1:0-1702 GCA_045615165.1 Eubacteriales bacterium
TCAAAAAGCTCAGGATGCTTTTTAAAAGCCTTTGTGTGGGTAATTATTGATATAATCCCCCTATTATTACCATAGTAGAGAATAGCACGGAAAGTACGTTTTGTCAATATAAAAAGGATAAAGTTGTTAGAAATCAAAAACTAAATATCAATAATCCATATCAAAACAAAAAAGCTATGGAGAAAATTATGGAATACGGAAAATATATTGACAAATTTAACGAAAACGATCTTGAGCATTTTCCTACTCTCATATCCAATGCGGAGTCAAAGGAATTCCTTCTTGAAAACGCCCCCCGACTTTACTGTCCCGACGAGGTGATAGAGGAGACCTTTGCTTTCAGGACCTGGACGATGCGAAAGCACGTAAAGCTTACCGACGAGGGATACGTTATAACCGAATTTCTCCCCGACGTTTGTTGGGCGGGGAAGTACAACACGATAAATTGCCCGCTCTTCCACCATTTGCGTGAATTCCGCTGGTTAAAGAGCGCGGACGATTACCTTGATTATATAACTTTCTTCACTCGCGGCGGTGGCGCGCGTTATTCGTATTACAACCCTGCTCTTGCGGCGATGTACGACTACTGTATTCTCACGAATAACGAAGAGTATCTTATTAAGAATGTTGACGCCTTTGAAGCGTATTTTGAGGGCTGGGCAGAGAAGCATCTGACCGACAACGGGCTCTACTGGTCGATCGACGACCGTGAGGGAACGGAGTTCTCGATAAGCGGCACGACACCCGAGCTTAAGGTGCTTCGCGGATTCAGACCCGTTATGAACGCGTGTATGTACGGTGATGCCGTTGCGCTTTCGAAGATAGAGAAGCTCGCCGGAAGAGACTCCGAGGCTGAGAAGTATTTAAAAACGGCGGAAAAGATCAAGGCGGCGATTGACGAGAAGCTTTGGGACGGCGATTTTTACAAGGCGGTGCATCCGCTTGATCAGGATCTTAACAAGAGCGTTGACGTGCGCGATATTCCCGAATCAAACAATGCGCGCGAGCTTATGTCCTATATGCCGTGGGTATACGCGCTTCCCGACAAGGGAAAGGAGAGCGCGTTCAGATATCTCAAGGATAAAACCGTTTTTGACGCGCCGATGGGGCTTGCCTCGGCGGATATATCTCATCCGAGATTCTTATACGACGTTCAGAACGGAAGGGGCTGCACCTGGAGCGGCAAGGTTTGGCCGTTTGCGACCTCTATCGCGATAAACGCGGTAATCACTCTTCTTAACGAGTATGATCAGGACGTTATCTCGGACGGTGATCTTTATAGCTTTATAAAGAAGTACGCGGAGATGCATTATCTTGAAGAGGGCGGTAAGCGTGTCAACTTTATCGATGAAACGATGATGCCGTTTGAACGCGTTTGGGCTGAGAGAGAGGCTCTTAAGAGGCGCGAGGTCGTTCCCGTTGAGGCAGGCGGCAAGGAGCGCGGACGCGATTACAATCACTCGACCTTTATTGACCTTGTTTTGCGCGGACTCTGCGGAATTTGTGACAAGGCGGAGGAGCTTACCGTCAAGCCCAGAATTTTGGGTATATGGAAATGGTTCAAGATCGAGAACCTCACCTACCGCAAGAAGACCTACAACGTATATTACGACGAGGACGGAACGAAGTTCGGTAAGGGCAAGGGAACGTTTATAGAGGAGATAAAATAAATGAAATATTGGAATCAGCTTGAATACGAGCA
>JAZLEH010000104.1:0-2956 GCA_045615165.1 Eubacteriales bacterium
ACGGTATGGGTAAGAGATCCGAGTTTGACGACTTCCGTGAGATGAAGCACAGAGGCGGTAAGGGCGTTTCCTGCCAGAATATCAATGAGAAGACGGGTAAGCTCGCCTCCATTATCACCGTTGCGGACGATGACGACATTATGCTTATCACCAACGAGGGCGTTATCATCAGAACCTCGGTTGAGAGCATCAACGTATATTCGAGAACCGCGACCGGCGTTATCGTTATGAGACTTGCAGACGGAGCGTTCATTAACAACGTTGCAAGACTTGAAAAGGAAGAAGAAATAGAGGAAGCCAGCGAAGCGATCGATAAGGAGATCGCAGAGACGGTAGAGCCCGTTAAGGAAATAGCCGTAAAGGACGAAGCGGATGAAGAGGAAGAGGGAGTTTAATAGATGAAAAGAATCATCTCTTTAATTTTTATTCTTGCGACCCTTCTTACCGTCAGCGCCTGTGGAGAAAATAACCGCGATTACGACGAAGCCGAAGTAATCGCGGCGGCTGAAAAGCTTATTTATAAAGCGGCAAGGCTTAACGATATCCTCTGGGGCGAGGGACTTTACTACATTGAGGACACCGCCTACGATACCGGAGACTACTCACCCGCTGATTATAACGCCGAATATACGAGGCTTGACGATCTTATCAGCGACTGCGCGAGGGTTTATTCCACTGATTATATGAATATAATCGAGAGCACGGTATTTTCATCGTATTTCGGTGACACGGGTGTTAACTCATACGCAAGATATTATCAGGAATCCTCGACCGAGCCGATAATGGTCAAGCGCGATTATAATAATATCCTTACCGCGAAGAACGAATATTATTATTCTACGCTCGAGGCCTTGAGAAGTGAGGGCGATATCGTTATCGTTAAGATCAAGGTCAAGATCACCTACGAGGAAAAGGACGAGCTTGGAAAGGTGATAAACACCCTTACTCAGGAAAGGGAAAGAGAGATCGAGCTTGTCGAGGAAGCGGACGGATGGAGAATCGATTCGCCCTGCTACTCAAATTACATTAGTAATCTTTAATTTTATACCAATATAAAAGAGAGGAAAAACACATGACATTCAAGGAAAAAATCGTAAAACTCAGAAAACTTAAGGGATTGACTCAGGACGAGTTTGCAAGCGCGGTCGGCGTTTCCCGTCAGGCGGTATACAAATGGGAATCCGGACAGTCCTATCCCGAGGTAGCGAAGCTCCTTGAAATGAAGATTCTCTTTAACATCTCTATCGACGACCTTCTTGATGAAAATTACGAGGTAGTCGTTCCCGAGAAGAAGAGAAAGAGAGTCTCAAAGGCGGTTAAGGCAGAGGTTGAAAAGGAGATCGTTCCCGAGGCTGTGCCCGCAGAAGAGCCGGTGAAGGAAGAAGCTCCCGCTGAAGAGGTTAAGGAGGAAGCTCCCGTTATTGCGGCTGTCGTTGAAGAGCCTGCTGTTGAGGAGGCGCCCGCAGAAGAGCCTGCTCCCGAAGCGCCCGCTGAAGAGGAAGTGACCGAAGCACCCGTAGCAGAGGAAACCGCAGACGAACCCAAGAAGAAGTCAGGCTTCTTTGGCCGTCTTTTCGGTAAAAAATAATTCTTACCGAAATGCAAACAATAGTTTTTAATGTAAAACATTGCTTGCAATAAATGAAAATATATGTGTGTATTTCGCCGAAAGCCCGAAAGCATTCGGTGAGGGTGCTTCGCGCCCTTCGGAGGAAAAAGAGCAAAAAGGCGAAAAAATATTACCAAAATCTTCAAATAAGGTATAAAATCCGAGCGCAGAGTCTATAATTTCAAAAAAAGGATTACGGAAGATGCGCGGATATCAGAAAAAAGTTATTTATTTAAAAAACACGGGAAGCCGTGATTTTGAAGAAGCTTATTTTATTATCCGACCCGACGGGGAATGCGACGAAAAATCCTCGGCGCGGATGATAGAAGAGGCAAACAGAATAGTCGAAGAAAATTTCGGTAGAAGAAGGAGAAGGATCTTTACGGTTACACGGGGGTCGCTCTTCTCCTTTTTCATAGGTTTGCTGTTGGGCGGAGCTATCGTTTTCACCCTTCAGCTGTGTTTTAATATTATATGAAAGGAAAGAAATGGTCAGAGAAAAGAATACCAAATTCGATAAAAACGGCAAGCTTCGCATAATGTCGCTTGGCGGCCTTGGTGAAATCGGAAAGAATATAACCGTTTTCGAATACGGTGACGATATAGTAGTGATCGACGCGGGAATGGGCTTCCCCGATGAGGATATGCTCGGAATCGACCTCGTTATTCCGGATATAAGCTATCTCGTGAAGAATGCGGACAAGGTGCGCGGCATACTTATCACCCACGGCCACGAGGATCACATCGGCGCTGTTCCCTATATTTTGCGTCAGATCAACGTGCCGATCTACGGAACGAGACTCTCGCTCGGAATCATCGAGGGCAAGCTTGATGAGATAAATCCGGGATATGAGCCCGACCTTTATACCGTTGAGGCGGGGGACGTGTTAAATCTTGGCGTTTTCAAGGCTGAATTCATACACGTTAACCACTCGATCGCAGACGCGTGCGCGATAGCGCTTAAGACCCCTGTCGGAACTGTTTTCCACTCGGGAGACTTTAAGCTTGACGTCTCGCCGATCGACGGTCTTATGATGGACCTCACGAGGATCGGAGAGATAGGAAAGAACGGAATTGAGCTCTTGCTTTGCGAGTCAACGAATGCGGGAAGAGCGGGATATACCCCGTCCGAAAGAACGGTCGGAAGCTCGCTTGAAAGAATCTTCGCGCAGTATACCGATAAAAGACTCATCGTTGCAACCTTCTCATCGAACATACACCGCGTTCAGCAGATAATAAATGCGAGCGCAAACCACGGAAGAAAGGTTGCGATACTCGGCCGCAGTATGGTAAACGTTATCGGAGCGGCGGCGGAGCTTGGTTATATCGACCTTCCCGACGGAACTC
>JAZLEH010000105.1:0-8118 GCA_045615165.1 Eubacteriales bacterium
CGTTCTTCTATGGTAAAATGAGTATAGCTCATATTGTTTCCTCCTTGTTGTTTTGGTGTGTGGTAACTTCATTATAACACAGGATTCAATATGAGTGTTCTTTTTTTCTTAAAAGTGTTGCACTTAATAGTATAATTCACCCTTAATATAAAAGAGTCGATTGCATTGCAATCGACTCTTTTCTTTATTTCGTGCTTTTTCTGTAAGCGAGGGGGCTTACGTTCATATACTGCTTGAATATCTTATGGAAGTAATTGGGGTTACAGAAGCCGATTCCGTCCGCGATATCAGCCATAGAGGCGTCGGTTTCGGAAAGGCGGCGCATAGCCTCGTTAACTCTGAGTCCGTTTATGTACTCGATCGGTGTCTTACCGATAGAATCCTTGAACATCTTCGTGAAATAATCGGGAGAGACGGTGATCATATCCGCAAGCTCCTCAATATATATCTTCTCGCAATAATGATCGGCAATATATTCGATAACGGGGCGAAGCCTTAAAACGTTATGATATATCATTCTGTCCGACTCATCCTTAGAACCGCAGTAATAACGAAGAAGTGCCGTCATCATAAGATATATATTCGCTCTGATCGGGAGCTTATAGCAAACGTCCTTTGCCGCGTACTCATCATACGACTCCTGCATATACTTTGCAAGCGTATCATATACGGGGTGACCCGATTTAAAGGGGGTTACCTTATTCTTTGACTGAAGGTAGAACATATAGAATACCTCCGCGTCAAAGTTTTCCATATTCGCCTCGATTATGGATTTATCAAATACCATCGCTCTTATAGACGCGCGCTCGGATATAGAATCAACGCGGAACACGAGTGTCGGCGGTACGTAGATAAAGTCTCCCGCGGTGGCTGAAACGGTCTCTGTGCCGACCTGAATGCACACCTCGCCCGACAAAACCTCGATTATCTCAATCGATTCGTCGTGAGTGCGCGCGTTGATCAAGCGACCTTCTCCGCTTTCATGATACATTGAAAAAGGGAACTTATTTTCCGATTTTTTCATAACAAAGTATGCCTTTCATAAAATTATGTCAATAAAAAGTTGCTACCTCTTGCAAGGGCTTCTCTGCTCTTTCAATCTTCTTTACCTCAAGGACGGGTCCTTTCGCACGATAAAGCTTAGAATATTCCTCTGAAATTTTACCCTCGACGATAACCCAGTCGCGAGTATTAAGCTTTAAGCTTCCCATTCCCTTCGCAACTACGCCGCGATACTCAATATCGTCAGCACAGCAGGTCATAATATGCCTGCCGATTGCGAAATGTCCTGCCGGGAGAGATGCGTCGAGCGCTACAATTCCCTTAAAGCGAAGCTTTTTTCCGTCGTATTTCGGATAATCCTCCGTAAGGTCGCGGTAGAAGATCGCAAAATCCTCATCCTTTATTTCTATTACTTCGGCGTTTATATCGTAAGGAAGAGGATCTTCCATCTGGTCGAACTCGATCTCTCCGTTAATATCCTCGTAGCAGATGTTCGCTTTGCGGGACACACCTCTTACGAGCTTGTGGAGGGCTTCCTTATCGGTATTTTCATCAACGCGGTTGAATACTACCATCTCACAGCTCGAAAGCTTGTCCACAACGAGCTGGCGCATATTCGCGTTATAGGAGAGGATCGTCGTTGAATCGGCAATAAATATCTCCTGATAGACCATAAAGCTTGCAGGAAGGGCGTTATAGAAGTTATCAAGTGTCCACATTCCGTTATATTCAACGACGAGGATATCAGCCCCTGCCCTCTTCTGCATTGCGGCAAGGCGGTCAACGGTGATCCTCTGCACGTCGTCAAACGAAGCGAAGCTTACGTTATCGGGCATCGAATCGGGGTCGTATTCCTCTTCGCCCTCTTCGCAAGTGACGACGAGATATTTACGCTTGCCGTCGTTGAAGTTGGGGTCACGCATCGTTTCCTGAATAAACTTCGTTTTACCCGCTTCAAGAAATCCGGTAAAAAGATAAACTGCTATTTCCATTAAATATTTCCTCAAACTCCGAAGAGCTCTTTAATTTTTTCGTTATCAAGCCCAGAGCCGATAACGCAAAGTCTGCCGATTATGCCCGCTGAGCCGAGTCTTACGTCTGCCTCGCCGGGAACGTAGTCAAAGTGAATCCACTCGCCGCTCTCCCCCGCAACGATACCCTTAGCGCGAAGAACCATTCCGTAATCGGAATCCTCGTCAAAGGAATCAAGGATAGATTTCAAGCCGTCAACAGTGAATTTCTTCGTGGTTTCAACGCCGAAGCTGGTGAACACCTCGTCGGCGTGGTGATGATGGTGATCGTGGCATCCGCAGGAGCAATGCTCGTCGTGCTCGTGATGATGCTCGTGGCAATGGCATTCTTCATCGTGGTCGTGATGATGCTCGTGGCAGTGGCACTCTTCATCGTGATCGTGATGATGCTCGTGGCAATGGCATTCCTCATCGTGATTGTGATGATGCTCGTGACAGTGGCACTCCTCATCGTGCTCATGATGATGTTCGTGGCAGTGGCATTCCTCATCGTGATCGTGATGATGCTCGTGGCAATGGCACTCCTCGTCGTGCTCGTGGTGATGTTCGTGGCAATGGCACTCTTCATCGTGGTCGTGGTGATGCTCGTGGCAATGGCACTCCTCGTCGTGATCGTGATGATGCTCGTGACAATGGCACTCCTCGTCGTGATCGTGATGGTGCTCGTGGCAGTGGCATTCTTCATCGTGGTCGTGGTGATGGTGATGATGATGCTCGTGCGCTTCCTCAAGCTCCTTTATCGCGCCCTCGAGAGTATCCTTCTTCTCCATAGCGGAGAGAATATCCTTTCCTGAAAGCTTTGCGATGGGAGTCGTGATGATGGTCGCGTCGGAATTATGCTCGCGGATAAGCTTCACAGCCTCCTCAACCTTGAAGTCCTTCGCCGTATCGGTATGCGACATAACGATAGCAGATGCGTGCTTGATCTGATCGTTGAAGAATTCACCGAAATTCTTCATATACATTTTGCACTTACCCGCATCAACGACGGTAGTGAATGCATTGAGCGAAGCCTTATTGGATTCGACTGCGCTTGCCGCACGGATAACGTCGGAAAGCTTGCCTACTCCCGACGGCTCTATTATAATTCTGTCGGGCTTGTACTCTTCAAGCACCTTTGCAAGCGCCTTCGTAAAATCACCTACGAGAGAGCAACAAATACAACCCGAATTCATCTCGGTAATTTCTATTCCCGCATCCTGAAGGAAGCCGCCGTCGATTCCGATCTCACCGAATTCATTCTCGATAAGAACGACCTTTTCGCCTGCGTAAGCCTCGCTGAGAAGCTTTTTGATAAGAGTAGTTTTTCCCGCTCCGAGGAAGCCGGAGAATATATCTATTTTCGTCATAATATGCTCCTTAAAATATATTTATTATATTATAATACTTTAATTTGTGATTGTCAAGTTTTTGTGCGAATGTTATTATAAAAATTTACACGATTCCGATATAAAGCCGTTTTTGCAAGCATGATCATATTTTTCTGCATTTTGACAAAATCTGAATATAATTTAAACAAAACGCGATAAAAAAGGAGGCAGAAAAGCCTCCGCATTTATTTATCGCCGAGAGAACCGACCATATCAAAATCAGAAAATCCGCCCTGCCTTAAAACCTCGTATGCGGCGATCGCAACTGAATTTGAGAGGTTGAGGCATCTTAAAAGCGGCTTCATCGGGATTCTTACCGTGCGCTCCTTATTAGCTCTGACAAGCTCGTCGGGAAGCCCCACCGACTCCCTTCCGAAAACGAGATAGCAATTATCGGGATAGGTTATATCAGCGTAGCAATTCACGCCCTTCGCGGTGAAGAAGTAAAGCTCCGCTCCCGCGTTTTTATCCACGAAGTCCTCGTAGCTTTCGTAGTAAGTGACATCGAGCTTATCCCAATAATCAAGTCCTGCCCTTTTAAGCGTTCTGTCGGATATTTCAAAGCCCGTTGGCTTTATTATATGAAGCCTCGCTCCCGTAACGGCGCAGGTGCGGGATATGTTCCCCGTGTTCTGCGGTATTTCGGGAGAGTATAATACTATGTTTATTATTTTCATTTTCTCCACCTTTATAGCTTACTATGGAGTATTATACACCATAAAGCGTCGTTTTTCAACGAAAAAATGCTAAAATATTTTAATTATTTACTATTTATATATTTATTTTTTTTGAAAGATATGGTAAAATAGATATAACTAACGATTTTTACCCTAAATTTCGATTAAGAGGATATAATTATGGGCCTTTTTAAAACCTATAGCGAAAAGCAAATAAAGAAGATAATGCCCCTCGTTAACGCAATTGAGGCGCTCGGCGACGTTTTCCACGCGATGAGCGACGAGGAGCTTAAGGAATACACAGGAAAACTCAAGGCAAAGCTTGCCGAGGGCTACACCCTTGACGAGATCCTGCCGGAGGCGTTTGCGCTCGTGCGCGAGGCGGACGAAAGAGTTCTAGGTAAGAGACCCTTCCGCGTTCAGCTTATGGGTGGTATACTTCTCCACCAGGGTCGAATTGCGGAGATGAGAACGGGTGAAGGTAAGACCCTCGTTGCAACGATGCCCGCATATCTTAACGCACTCTCCGGCAAGGGCGTTCACATCGTTACGGTTAACGACTACCTTGCGCAGCGCGACAGTGAGGAAATGGGCAGAGTTTACGAATTCCTCGGACTCACGACCGGTCTTATAGTTCACGGACAGGACAAGAAGGAAAAGAGAGCCGCATACGCCGCGGATATCACCTACGGAACTAATAACGAGCTTGGATTCGACTACCTCCGTGACAATATGGTAGTTTATAAAGAGGATATGGTTCAAAGAGGCCATAACTTTGCCATCGTCGACGAGGTTGACTCGATCCTTATAGACGAGGCGAGAACTCCCCTTATCATTTCGGGAAGCGGATCAAAGTCCACCGACCTTTATACGATGGCGGACAGATGCGTAAGAGGAATGACGAGGCACGTAATAAAGGAGATCGACGACAAGCAGGATAACGATATACTCTACGAAGAGGACTATATCGTTGACGAAAAGGCCAGAACTGCAGTCCTTACCAAGAACGGTATTGAAAAGGCGGAGAAATTCTTCAACGTTGAGAACCTTGCCTCCCCCGAAAACAACACGCTTTACCACCATATCAATATCGCAATCAAGGCGCACGGCGTTATGAAGCACGACGTTGACTATATCGTCAAGGACGGCGACGTAGTTATAGTTGACTCCTTCACGGGCCGTCTTATGCCCGGACGCCGTTATAACGACGGTCTTCACCAGGCTATCGAGGCAAAGGAAAAGGTAATGATACAGAAGGAGAGCCGCACCATCGCGACCGTCACCTTCCAGAACTATTTCCGTATGTATTCAAAGCTTTCGGGTATGACGGGTACTGCGCTTACCGAGGATAACGAATTCAGACAGATCTACGCGCTTGACGTTATCGAGGTTCCCACCAACAAGCCCATGATCCGTAAGGATCAAAACGACGTAGTTTACAGAACCCAGAACGGAAAGACGCGCGCGATAATTAAACAGATCATCGAGTGCAACAAAAAGGGACAGCCCGTGCTTGTGGGTACGGTTTCGATCGAGAAGTCCGAGGAGCTTTCAAAGGTTCTTAAAAAAGCGGGTATCCCCCACACCGTCCTCAACGCAAGACATCACGAAAAAGAAGCGGACATCGTTGCAAACGCAGGAAGGCTCGGCGCAGTAACCATTTCCACCAACATGGCAGGTCGTGGTACTGATATTATGATCGGCGGAAATCCCGAATATCTTGCGAAGCGCGATATGAAGAAGATGGGTATGGACGAGGCGTACATCGCGACCGCAACCGGTAGCTTGGATACGGACGACGAGGAGATCCTTGCCGCAAGAGCCAAGTTTAAAGAGCTTTACGAAAAATATAAGGAAGAAATACGCCCCGAGGCAGAAAAGGTTCGCGAGGCGGGCGGTCTTTTCATACTTGGTACGGAGCGCCACGAGAGCCGCCGTATCGATAACCAGCTCAGAGGTCGAAGCGGCCGTCAGGGCGATCCCGGTGAATCGCGCTTCTTCTTATCGCTTGAGGATGATCTTTTAAGACTCTTCGGCTCTGACAGACTCATCGGTATCACGGGCAAGCTCGGACTTGACGAGGATACCCCCATAGATGCGCGCCTTCTCTCCCGCTCTATTGAAAACGCACAGAAGCGCATTGAGACCAACAACTTCTCAAGAAGAAAGAACGTCCTCACCTACGACGACGTTATGAACCAGCAGAGAAAGGTTATTTACGAGCAACGCCGCTCCATCCTCTTCGAGGATGATATTTCGGAAAAGATCTCCGGAATGATCGAGCAGTCGGTTGCCTCAAAGTTTGAGGAGCTTCTCGGCGGCGAAGAGATCAAGCTTGATGAATTTAAGAACCACTACCTCGGAATGATTCCCGACAAGAAGAACTATTCGTATACCGAAGAGGAGCTTCTTGAAATAGATAAAGACGCTTGGCGCGACGAGCTTGTTGAAAGCGCGCTTCAGGTATACAGAGGCAAGGACGAGCTATTCTCTGCCGTTGAGGGTATGAAGCCCGACGCAATGCGTGAGATCGAAAAGGTAATTCTTCTCCGCTCGGTTGACCAGAAGTGGATGGACCACCTTGACGATATGGAAGAGCTTAAGGCTTATATCGGACTTAACTCCTACGCGCAGCGCGACCCCGTCGCAATGTACAGACTTCAGGGCGCTGACCTCTTTGATCAGATGACCGACGATATAAGAGAGGATACCGTAAGACAGGTGCTTGCGGTAGTTCCGAAGGTACAGTCCACCGAGCGCGTTCAGGTAGCGAAGCCCACCTCTGCGGGATTTGCAGGCGGCGCACCCGCCGTAAGAAAGCCTGTCGTCGTTAAGGAAAAGGTTGGACGCAACGATCCCTGCCCCTGCGGAAGCGGTAAAAAATACAAGAAATGCTGCGGAATCAACCAAAGCGCCGAATGATAAATTTTGAAAGGACTTAAAAAGTGGGATTTGGAACTTTATTCTTCGGTTATTTCCTCCTTTTGAATATAGCCTACTACGGATTCACCGATATGATAGCGGCGCTTATTATGGCAATGGCGCTTAACAAGCTTTCATCGGTCAACGCCTCATTCAAAAGCGGATTTTTCGTTTCAATGGCGTTTGCCGCGGTCGGACTTTTTGAGCTTGTGATATCCTTTATGGATATGTTTTCACCGAGCAACGGATACCTTGATCTTCTTGACTACGCTATGATACCGAGAACGGTTGCGATAGCGATACTCACCCTCTTCATCCTTAAGGGAATCGACGAGGTCGCAAGCGAGGTTGGGCTTTCCGACCTTGCAAGGCGCGCAAAGATATCCATGACCGCAGTTCTTATCATCTATGGTCTGGAAACGGTTCTTAATATTCCGATCGAATATTCGGGCGTTATACTCAAGATCCTCTCGGTAATTGCGGTATTCGTTATTTTCTCAACCTTCGTTATCGTGACTATAAACCTTATCACGATATACAGAGCGTATATGAAAATATGTATGCCTGAGGACGTTGACAACGATATCCCCGACAAGCCCTCGCGCTTTGAATTCATTAATAAGCACAGAGAGCATACGAAGGACCGCCAGCGCGAATACGCCGAATACAGGCTTGAAAAATTTAAAAAGAAAAATTCAAAAAAGAAAAAATAATTATGTATAACGTAAGCAAAAAGAGATTTTATTCATTACTTATACTTTGCTTTGTTCTTCTCGCAAACCCAAATATAAGCGTTATTGATATAATGCCCGACTTTATCGCGTGGTTCATCCTTGCAAGGCTTTTCACCCCTGCGGCAGACTCCTCCCCCTATTTTGAGGAGGCAAGAGCAGGATTTTCCAAGCTCGGATGGATAAACCTTGGAAAGATATTCGGATTTATGCTCATAATCTACGTTAAGGGCAAGGATTCATCCGATAATAACATCTTCCCCCTCGTTTCCTTCGCGTTTGCGGCGCTTGAGCTTATATATCTTATCCCTGCGCTCAGGAATATGTTTAACGCGCTCTTCTACCTTGGCGAAAGAACCGAAGCAACGGCTCTGATATCTCCCCT
>JAZLEH010000106.1:0-3653 GCA_045615165.1 Eubacteriales bacterium
CCCCTCGTTTGCTACGATGATCTCACGGCAGACGGAAAGCGTTATACCGTCGTTGTAAAAATTGATAAAAAAGCCTTCAAACGAATCAAAATTACACTTCTGCGCGGCAAAGGAACTTTCGTAGATTTTAAGATCTACAAAATGTATACCTGCAGTGAAAACGAGCTTCCCGTCTACTGTGAAAACGATATAACAGATTTCGCCTCCCCTTACAGAGTGATCGATATTTCGGATAAGCTCAACCGCGTGTTTAAGCCCGATGAGAATTCCGTAAGGCTTGGCGGCGGTAGATTCTTCGATCGGGAAAGCATTTCTCTCTCCGGCATTCCGTTCAAGGTTTCAACCGTTGGAAACAACTGTATTGCTCCCCCTCCGCCTCCGTCGGAAAACGACGAGATAATCGAAAACTTCGGCGTTAAAGCCCCCAGAAGAATTTGCCGCCCGATAAGCAGAAAGGGCGAGACGGTTATCGAAACGCCGAAATGCAACGCAACGGAAATATACTTCCTTTTGTCGGTTGAGGGAAAGAGATATCAAAGATGCGCCTTTGCCGCCGCATCAACGATCATCGGCTCGTACGGCAAAGAGGTGACCCTTCCTTTATACGTTGACGATATTGAATGCTTTGCGGTTGAGACCGTATATTGCGACGGAAGACGGGATATTTCCCTGCCCTTTAACGCAAGCGTTGGAAAGCACGGTATCACAGGAGATATCAGCCTTTACGCCATTGCGGCGGACGGTAGCGAGATCGAAAAGATAATCTTCCATAACAAGAGCCTTGACACCGATTTTTCACTTATCGCGTTGACCGTGAACGAAACGCAGGAAAGACTTTTCCCTGATTTGATCATCCCCACGCTTCCCGACAAAATAGATCACAAAACCGATAGCGAAAGATTTATTTCACTAAATGGCGACCGCCTCACGATCAAAAACGACGCGATTCTTATGAGCTTCGACCTTACGCGCGGTCTCTATCTCGACAGATTCGAAAACACTTTTACCAAGCACCTAAGCTTCCGCCCCGATTCGATGTTAAAAATCAAAAAGGGCTCGTCCTTTGTATCGGAAATAAAAACGGTAGGATGTGCAACGGATGCCGAATCTGCCACGATCGATCTCTCTGCAGGTAACCTCGCGCTCTCCTTATGCGCCCTCATCAGCGAAAAGAACTGCGTAAAATGGTCTTTAAGCATCAAAAACGAGGGCGAAAAGGCCACAGCGCAAAGCATAATCTTCCCTTACATCTCGGGAATTGAATACTTCGATAAAAATGATAGCTGGTATTTCGTGCCCAAATATCAGAATATAAACAGCAATGAGACCGTTTATATTTACGAGGAATCTGCTCCCTCGTTCCCTATGCAGTTCCTTGACGTTTACAGTCCGATCCAGCAGGGAGGAATCGCCCTCACAACCGAGGAGCGCGAGCTCATCGTTCGTAAATATGCCCTCGAAAAAACCGACAGCATAGAATTCTACGTTGAATACCCCGAAATGTACGGCGAAATTGCCGCAGGCGATACCTTTATATGTTCCCCGACTCTCATAACTGCGCACGAGGGAGATTGGCGCGAATCATTCAAGATATATAAGAATTGGCTTGATAGCTGGTATACTCCCTACCACTGTCAGGACAAGCAATGGTATCGCGAATCCTTCTGGCTTCTTGCAGAGATCACGGATTTCTTTGAAACCGAGGATATGTGC
This sequence comes from Eubacteriales bacterium, assembly GCA_045615165.1. Lineage (GTDB taxonomy): Bacteria > Bacillota > Clostridia > Oscillospirales > CAG-272 > UBA1740. Next base: position 1,714 of record JAZLEH010000106.1, read on the forward strand.
GCATTTCCTATATGGTATAACAAGGATAAGAAAGAATTCAATTATCTTAAAATACTTGAAGAGCAAAAAGAAATCTCGGGCTACTACCCCGATATTCTCCACATGTGGGCGTGGTCAAACCGTATAAAATCCGACGGCGGCTTCGCACAGAAGTGGGGCAACTTCGGCGAGAGTGAATATGCCGATTACGGCGGACTTAAAAACTTCCGCAATGCTTTGCACGAATTTATGGATAAGAAGGGCGTTATGTCGTCGGTATATCTCCACCCGACTCTCCTTTCGGACTTTTATCCTCAGTTTGAAAAATATAAGCATCTGCGCGTTGAAGGCGCTGCAGGAAATCATATATCCATATACGGTGATTCCTTCCGTATGTGCCACGCAAGTGAAGAATGGCGCGAATACGCCCTTGCTATGTATCCGCGAGTTTATTCCGAGCTTAAAGTTCCCATCCTTTACGTTGACGAATTTAGCTTAAGAATCGGCAACAGATGCTTTGCAAAGCATCACGGTCACGAAGTCCCCTCAAATCTCCTTAAAACCGACCGCAACTTTATCACAAGACTTAAAGAGGTTATGCCCGACGACGTAGTTCTTTACGGTGAATACGCCGCCGTCGACGTAAACGCAAGATATATCGACTGCAATATATCCTATTCTATCATCGATACTGTCGTTGATATGATAGAAACGGCTTGGCACGGAAACGACGGTGACAACAGATTCAGCCGAGTTATAACCGATATATATCGATTCGCGTTCCCGAAGATAGTTCAGCTCGTTCTGCCTATGGCGATGAGAAATCTCTCCTGGCATCCGCAAAAATTCATATTCTTTAACGGTGAAGCAATATACGACTCCCTTTGGGATATTGAGGAATCGGAAGGACACAAATTCGTTTGCAAGGCGTACGGATTAAAGAAGAAATACGCCGATTGCTTTGCCTCCGACACACCCGAAACGATGATCGACACGCTCTCCCCTGCTATATGTATGAATAAGTTCCCCGGAAAAAGAAGAACCGCTTATACAGTCTATAACCGAGCGTACACAACCTATCGAGGAGGCGTTCTTCGCATAAAGCACGAGGAAGGCAACGAGTATTACGACGCGTGGAACGACGAGCCGCTTAAGGTCGAGATCAAGGACGGCTTTGCAACGATTGATCTCACAGTCCACGCACAAAGCATCGGATGCATCGTCATTACCGAAAAAGCTTAAATAGCAAAAGCACCGCTTCTTATGGGCGGTGCTTAATTATTTATTTATATTTCAAAAAAACTTCCAAATTTTGATAGCTATAATCGAATGAATTATCGACATAATAATAACAGAGTCAAGAAGAAACCGAGCCGCAAGGCAACGAACTTCTGCGGCTCGATAATATAGATTTAAAAAGAAAAACACAGGAGATTTAATTCTTATGGCTAAGAATAATGAAAAGAAGGCAGCTCTTGAAAACTTCAAGATGCAGGCTGCAAACGAAGTTGGTGTAACTCTTAAGCAGGGCTACAACGGTGACCTTACCTCTAAGCAGGCTGGTTCTGTTGGCGGTCAGATGGTTAAGAAGATGGTTGAGTCCTACGAGAACAGCCTCAAGACCAACGGCTAAAATTTTTGCCGCAGACAAAAATCAGTTATGAAGCACCTTGTGCTGTTATGATGCGCCTTGCGCAGTTATGAGCTTGCTACGCAAGCGTTATGATTTTGCTATGCAAAAGTTTTCAACTTTAAACGTGCGTCAGTACTCATAACGATGCGAAGCATCTCATAACTTGCCGTAAGGCAACTATAACGCTTGCGTAGCAAGCTCATAACTCTTTCGTGGCGGGCGTAACGACCGTTTCAAAATTCCTTTCCTGAAAAAATGCGGATTGCTGTGCCTTCCGCAAAAAAGCTCCCCTCGGAAATTTCCGCAAGGGAGTTTCTGTATATTTATT
>JAZLEH010000107.1:0-4426 GCA_045615165.1 Eubacteriales bacterium
TCAGACTTATAGACGCAACCTGCGGATACGTTAAAAGGATTCATCGCATTGCGGATGAAAACACAAGCGACGATACGCTCTTTTTGCTCTACTGTGACAAAAAGCACCCCGAGGCAATCGGAATTATGAGCTACGCGCACGGAGAAAAAATCGCGTTTTCATCAATTGAGGAGCTTGCAGGTATTGATTTCAACAAAAAAACGCCTATTCTCTGCTCCCAGACGACTCAAAATCTAAAAGAATTTAAAAAAATTAAAAATTTTTTAAAAAAAGTATGTACAAAAGCAATTTTTTTTGATACAATATGTAGTGTCACTGAAAAGCGCCAGGAAGAAGCGATCAATTTAGCGAAGAATTCGGACGCGATGATAGTTATAGGCGGAAAGACAAGCTCGAACACCCGTAAGCTCTACGACCTTTGCTCGAGCGAATGTCCCAAAACCCTTTTAATTGAATCGGCTGATGAATTAAGCCTTGATGCTTTTTCAGGCAACACTTATAGTGTAGGAATAACCGCGGGCGCTTCCACACCCGACGGTATAATAACGGAGGTTTACAACAAAATGGAAAAAGAACTCGACTTTAAGTCAATGTTGGAAGAATCATTCAAAACTTTACATACAGGAGAAACAGTTACCGGTACCGTAGTTACAATCGGCAAGAACGAGATCAAGCTTGACCTCGGTACAAAAGTTACCGGCGTGCTTGCAAAAGAGCAGATCACCGACGATCCCAGCGCTGATCTTTCCCTTATGTTTAAGGTTGGTGACGAGGTTGACGTTTTCGTTATCCAGGTTAAGGACAGCGAGGGTATCGCTCGTCTTTCCAAGAAGAGAGTTGACGCAGATAACAGCTGGGTAGTTCTCAAGACCGCATACGAAAACGGCGAAATCCTCGAGGGTAAGGTTACCGCAGCTATCAAGGGCGGCGTTATCGTTACCTGCGGAGCGAACACCGTATTCGTTCCCGCATCTCAGACCGGTATCGCAAAGGGCGGCGACCTTGCTTCCCTCGTTGGATCGGCACAGAAGATCAAGCTTCTCGAATTCGATGAAACCAAGAAAAGAGCGCTTGGCTCGATCAAGGCAATCCTTGCCGCAGAAAAGAAGGCAGCCGAGGACGCAATCTGGGCAACCCTTGAGGTTGGCAAGAGCTATAACGGCGTAGTTAAGAATCTTACCTCTTACGGCGCATTCGTCGACATCGGCGGCGTTGACGGTATGGTTCACAACACCGAGCTTTCCTGGAAGAGAATCAAGCACCCCTCACAGATTCTTTCCGTTGGTCAGGAGATCGTAGTTTTCATCAAGGAGCTTGACACAGAAAAGAGAAGAATCTCTCTCGGATACAAGACTCAGGAAATGGACACCTGGTTCCAGTTCACCCAGAAGTTCAGCGTTGGTGACGTAGTTCCCGCAAAGATCGTTTCCCTTATGCCTTTCGGCGCATTCGCTGAGGTTTACGAGGACGTTGACGGTCTTATCCACATTTCCAGAATTTCTACTCAGCGCATCAACTCCCCTGCAGACGTTCTTTCCGTTGGTCAGGTAGTTGACGTTAAGATCACCGAGATCGATGACGAGAACAGAAAGCTTGCTCTCTCCATCCGCGCTATCGTTGAAGAGGCTGAAAAGGCTGCAGCTGCTGAAAAGGCTGCTGAAGAGAAGGCTGCTCGCGAGGCTGAAGAGGCTGCTGAGGCTGAGAGACTTGCTCAGGAAAGAGCTGATATGGCTCCCTACATCGTAGGTTCTATCTGATAAAATAAGATAAAAGCAAAAAGCGGTTCGATTGAACCGCTTTTCGTTTTGTAAATGGGTAGTGAATTCAAGTCGTTCACTACCCTATTAATTTTAATCAAGCTCCTTGAGACCCGAGTAAAGCTCAAAGTATCTTCCCTTAAGCTCGAGAAGATCCTCGTGCGAGCCTCTTTCGATTATCTCGCCCTTTTCAAGAACCATAATTGCGTTTGCATTGCGTACGGTAGAAAGTCTGTGCGCGATAACGAAAGTCGTTCTGTTCTTCATAAGTCGATCCATACCGTGCTCTATATGGCGCTCGGTTCTGGTATCGACGGATGAGGTCGCTTCGTCAAGAACGAGAATAGGTGCTTTTGAAAGAGCAGCTCTCGCAATATTGAGAAGCTGGCGCTGTCCCTGCGAAAGATTTGCTCCGTCACCCTCAAGAAGAGTTTCGTAGCCGTTTTCAAGCCTCATAATAAAGCTATGCGCGCTTGCGGTCTTGGCCGCCTCGATTACCTCCTCATCAGTTGCGTCAAGGCGTCCGTATCTGATGTTTTCCATAACCGTTCCCGTAAAGAGGTGCGTGTCCTGCAATACCATTGCGATATTCTTGCGAAGATGCTCTCTGTTATACGACTTAAGCGGAACTCCGTCAATAAGGATCTCGCCTTCATTAATATCGTAGAAACGGTTGAGAAGGTTGGTTATAGTGGTCTTTCCCGCGCCGGTCGAGCCAACGAAAGCGATCTTCTGTCCGGGATGAGCATAAAGAGATATATTCTTAAGAACAGTCTTTCCTTCAACGTAACCGAAATTCACGTCCTTAAGCACGACGTCGCCGACGATGTCGTCCGTTGAGGCATCTGGAATATCCGCATCCTCGGGGATTTCATCCATAACGTTGAATACTCGTTCAGCACCCGCAAGAGCGGCGAAGAAGGTGGATACCTGCATTGAAAGCTGGTTTATAGGCATTGAGAACTGCTTTGAAAAGTTAGCGAAGGCGGTAAGCTCACCGGGAGTAAATCCGGAAAGAACCATAAGAACACCGCCGACGCCGAGAGTCAACGCATAGCATATAAGGCTAAGGTTATGCATTATAGGACCTGTAACACCGCCCCAGAACTGTGCCTTTCCCTGCTTATCACGAAGATCCTCGTTAAGAAGATTCATCTCATCAATACATTCATCCTCGTGGTTGAATACCTTAACTACCTTCTGACCGCTGATAGTCTCCTGAATATAACCGTTAACAGCGCCGATAGCCGCCTGCTGTGCGCCGTAATATTTTGCAGAGCGCTTACCGATATATCCACCAGAAAATACGAGAAGCGGAATAAATACGATCGTAATAAGTGTGAGCCATATATTAGTGGCAAGCATAAACACGAAAGTACCGACGAGGGTTATAACTCCGCTGACGATAGAGGTGAGCGAGTTATTAAGCATAACGTCGATGTTATCAACGTCGTTTGTGAATCGGCTCATAATCTCACCCGTGGGATGAGAGTCAAAGTATCTTACGGGAAGCTTCTGAAGCTTTTCAAAAAGATCGTTTCTTATGCATTGGATCGAATTCTGAGATACCGAGAGCATAAGACGGGACTGAATATAGCTTCCGAGAACCGATATAAGGTAAACGAGCGCAAGGATGCATATAGCCGCAAAAACGTAAATCGACACCGTAGCGACGGTGTTTGACATAAGCGCTGAAACGATAGACGAATCCATAAACGCCGAGATAACCTTATCTGCGGCTTGTGCGGCGGCGCTGGGATTAAGCTCAGCACCGGGATCGACAGCAAGCGTTATACGGTTAATAATAGGAACGATAAGATAGCCTGCGAAGAGTGAAGAAACCGTCGTAAGGATCATACACATAAATACGAGTATTAATCTGAACTTATATCTTCCGACGTAGCTGAGAAGTCTTTTTATGGTATTGCCGAGATTTTTCGGCTTACCCGAAGCGCGCCTTCCTCTCGGAGCGCCGCGCAATGATTCACCGTGGGAGACGCTGTTGTATCTTTCTCTGAGCTGTTCAATATTTCTAGCCATGATTACGCCTCCTTATCCATCTGTGAATAGTAGATTTCGGAATACTCTGAGTTTTTATCAAGAAGCTCGTCGTGCGTTCCGATACCCGTGATAACGCCCTCGTTCATAACGATGATCATCTCTGCATCTCTTACCGAGCTGATTCTCTGTGCTATGATTATCTTGGTGCATTCGGGCAAGGTGGTTGAAAGAGCAGCTCTTATCTGTCTTTCGGTTGCGGTATCGACCGCGCTCGTCGAGTCGTCAAGAATCAGTATCCTCGGATTCTTAAGAAGTGCTCTTGCGATACAGAGCCTCTGCTTTTGACCGCCCGAAAGATTTGCGCCCCCCTTATCAAGAATAGCATCGTAGCCGTCGGAGAAGGTTGAAACGAACTTATCGGCGGCTGAATTTTTCGCGCACTCGATCATTTCCTCATCTGAAGCGTTCTCATTACCCCAGCGGAGATTCTCTGCTACAGAGCCGGAGAACAAAAGATTCTTCTGCAAAACGATACCGATTCCGTCTCTGAGCTTTTCAAGCGAATAATCCTTTACGTTCACGCCGTCAACGAGAACCTCGCCCTCATCAACGTCATAAAGTCTCGGGATCATTGAGATAAGAGTCGTCTTACCGCATCCGGTCGAGCC
>JAZLEH010000108.1:0-5243 GCA_045615165.1 Eubacteriales bacterium
GGCTTGCAGATGCTCCCATAAGATACATAGTTGACGACTGTAAGAAATTCATCGAGCGCGAGATCCGCCGCGGAACTAAGTACGACGGCATTATAATGGATCCTCCCTCGTACGGAAGAGGTCCTACGGGCGAGGTATGGAAGATCGAAGAAAATATAGACGAATTCGTCGAGCTTGTCTCGGGTGTTCTTTCTGACAAGCCGCTCTTTTTCCTTCTTAACTCCTACACGACGGGACTTTCCGCGTCGACTATGAAATACATAACCGATTCCAGACTCTTAAAGAGATGGAACGGAAAAAGCGAGGCTGACGAGCTTGGATTGCCCGTTAAGGAAAGCGGTCTTTGCTTACCATGCGGATCGAGCGTTCGCGTTAGCTTCGGTGAGGTGTAAAAGTGGCAAATAATTATATTGAAATTGAAAATTTAAGCTTTGTTTACGAGGATGAAGAAGAGGGCGTAATTCAAAAAGGCTCTCCTGCGCTTAATAACGTTTCATTCTCGGTCAAGGAGGGCGAATATATCTCCATACTCGGTCATAACGGATCGGGAAAATCGACCCTCGCAAAGCTTCTTAATATGATCCTTATCCCAAGCTCGGGTAAGATAACGATCGACGGCGTTGACATTACATCTCCCGATTTTACGGATGACGACGTTTTTGAGATAAGGCAAAAGATAGGAATGGTGTTCCAGAATCCAGATAACCAGCTCGTTGCAACCGTAGTTGAAGAGGACGTAGCGTTCGGACCTGAAAACCTCGGATTGCCGCGCGAGGAGATCGCTCGCAGAGTAAAAAACTCGCTTGCACTCGTCGGTATGACCGAGTACTCTCATCACGCGCCCCATAAGCTCTCCGGTGGACAGAAGCAGAGAGTTGCGATTGCCGGAATAATTGCAATGAAGCCGAGAGTAATAATCTTCGACGAGTCGACCGCGATGCTTGACCCGCTCGGAAGGCGCGAGGTTGTTGATATAATGGAGCGACTCAATCGCGAAGAGGGAATCACCATCCTTAATATTACGCATTATATGGATGAAGCGGCAAGAGCCGACAGAGTTATAGTTATAAACGACGGCGAGCTTGTCATTGACGGAACGGCAAAGGAGGTCTTTTCCGAGGTTGAAAAGCTCAGAGAGATCGGACTTGAAGCGCCGCAGGGACGCGAGCTTTTGCACGAGCTTGAAAAGTGCGGCGTCAATCTCGAAACAGACGCTCTCACAGAGGAAGAATGCACCGAAGCTCTTGTAAATTATCTTAAAGGTATAGGAAATAAATGAACATAATTGAAATTAAAAACGTCTCTTACGTATACAGTAAGGGAACGCCGTTTCAGAAGGTCGCGCTTGATAACGTAAGCCTTTCGTTCAGAAAGGGGAAGATCACCGGACTTATCGGACATACGGGATCGGGTAAATCGACGCTCGTAAACCTTCTTAACGGTTTATATAAGCCCACCGAGGGAACGGTTTATCTTGACGGTGCGGATATATGGGAAAAGCCGAAGGAAATAGGTAAAATCAGATATAGAGTCGGACTCGTAATGCAGTATCCCGAGTATCAGCTCTTTGATGAAACCGTCAGATCCGATATTGGATTTGCTCCCCGTAACCAAGGACTCTCTCCCGAAGAGGTAGAGGAGCGCGTTATGGAGGCAGCTAGATTCGTCGGACTTTCCGAGGACATTCTTGATAAGTCTCCGTTTGAGCTTTCGGGCGGTCAGAAAAGAAGAGTTGCAATAGCCGGAATTATCGCTATGCGCCCCGACGTGCTTGTTCTTGACGAGCCTGCCGCAGGTCTTGACCCGAAGGGAAGAAAAGAGATCCTCGGCGGTCTTTCCGCCTACGTAAAGGAGCGCGACGCTTCCATAATTCTCGTCAGCCACTCAATGGAGGATATGGCTTACTATTGCGATGACGTCGTAGTTATGAATAGCGCAAAGGTATATAAAACGGGAAGCGTCGAGGAGATTTTCTCGGATGCGGATGCAATGTCCTCGGTCGGACTTGATGTACCCGTAGTTTCCAAAATTGCGTCTAGTCTTCGTAAGGCGGGGATTGAACTTGACGGAAAGCTTTATACCGTTGACGGCGTTAAGGATGCTATACTGAAGTATATCGAGGAGGCAAAGAAATGATTTCCGATATTACTTTAGGTCAGTTTTTCCCCGGATTTTCACCCCTTCATAAGCTTGACCCGAGAACGAAGATAATTCTCGCGACCCTCTTTATTATCGGCGTTTTCTTTGCGGCAAGTCCTGCGGGATTTCTTATCGTTTCACTTGTGACCGTATTTCTCGTTGCAATCAGCCGTATATCATTTAAGGTCGTCCTTCGCGGAATCAAGCCGATAATATTCATACTCATTTTCACGTCTCTTATAAACATATTTATGACCGGCGGCGAGGGCAAGCCTCTCGTTGATTTCTGGATCATAACGATTTATAAGGAGGGTATATTCAAGGCGATATTTATGTCTCTTCGAGTCGTGCTTCTTATTATGGGAACGAGTATGCTTCTTACCTATACGACCTCTCCGATATCGTTGACCGACGGTATTGAGTCGCTCCTTAAGCCTCTTAAGAAGATCGGCGTGCCGGTGCATCTTTTCGCAATGATGATGACGATCGCGCTTCGCTTTATTCCCACTCTCGTCGAAGAGACGGAGAAGATAATGAACGCGCAGAAATCAAGGGGAGCTGATTTTTCGAGCGGCAGCCTTATAAAGCGCGCGAAGGCGTTGATTCCGATCCTCGTTCCGCTCTTCGTTTCCTCGTTTAAGAGGGCTGAGGAGCTTGCAACCGCAATGGAATGCCGTTGCTATCGCGGGGATAAGAACAGAACGAAATACGTTGAGCTAAAATATAAGAGACGCGACTGGCTTTGGATGGTCGCATCCGCACTGATTTTTGCTTCGATGGTCGTGTGCAGATATCTTCCTTATGAATTTGAAGTTTCAAATCTCGTTTACGAGATTCTGTTTTACCGTATTTAATCTATGAAATATTTTGCTAAAATAAATTATCTTGGAACTGAATTTCACGGTTTTCAGGTTCAGCCGGGGCTTCGTACCGTTCAAGGGGAGCTTTCTTTGGCGCTTGCATCCGTTTTCGGTGAAGTTCCGAGAGTAACGGGATGCAGTCGCACCGATGCGGGCGTTCACGCAAATGAATTCTGCCTTAAAATCGAGAGCGATCTTGCGACAGTACCACCGGACAAGCTGCCCGTAGCCGTATCAAGATTTATGCCGAACGATATGTCCTTATATTACGCCGAGGAGTGCAGTGACGAATTTCATCCCCGCTACGACGTAAAATCAAAGGAATATCTCTATCGCATAATTAATCGCAGGATATACGATCCGTTTGATTTTGGCAGGGCGTGGTTTCTGCCTCGTGAGATAACGGACGAAGGACTTTTACTTATGCGTCGCGCGGCGAAGCATATACTCGGTAAGCACGATTTTTCAGCGTTTATGTCTGACGGGTCAGATACCGAGGACACGGTGCGCGAGGTGTTCTACCTTGATATTCAGAAGAGCGGCGATCTTATCGAAATTCGTATAAGTGCAGACGGATTTCTTTATAATATGGTACGTATTATAGTTGGCACTCTTATTGAGGTCGCTCACGGAAGATTTAAGCCCGATGATATTGCCGAGATAATAGAATCAAAGGATAGAAAGAACGCCGGAATGACCGCGCCTGCAGACGGACTTTATCTGAATCAAGTAATTTATTGATTTCCATAATTGCAATTTTATTGCAGAATAACCGAAATCCCGCGGGGCAAGATTTAAAAAATGCTCCACGGGGTTTTGTATATGAAAACAGGAAAGCAAATTTTAAAAATTCTGGCGCTTATTCTGCTTATTTGCGTGACGCTTCTGTTGCTCGTTCTTTTGGTGATGATAATTTACGCCAAGGGAAACGTCAGCTACGAGGCAGACGAAGCGCTCTTTATATCAGCAAAGGAAAATAAAGGGGTTAAGCTCTATTATAACGCGACGCCCGATAAGGATAAATATACCGCATGCGAGCTATGCACCGTCACGGCGTCCTCGGAGAGGCGATCGTGGCTTGCGTATGACGAGATCGGCGATAATATCAAAAGAGCGTTTTTATCCGCTGAGGACAGAGAATTTTTTGATCATCAGGGTGTAAATTTCAAAAGAACCGCTTACGCCGCATTGAATTACGCATTCGGAAGCAAAAAACGCTTCGGCGGATCAACGATAACGCAGCAGGTCATCAAAAACATAAGCGGTGACGACGAATTTTCCTTAAAAAGAAAGATCAACGAAATTCTTCGCGCAATTCATATAGAGGACGTTTATACCAAAGAGGAAATATTTGAGCTTTATCTCAATATCGTTCCTATGGGCAATTCCGTTCTTGGCGTTGGGTGCGCGTCGAATCTTTATTTTAATAAGGAAGCGCATGAGCTGACTGTACCCGAGGCGGCAACCCTCGTCGGAATAACGAACGCACCAACGCGATACGATCCTTATAAAAATCCTGAGGCATGCCTTGCAAAGAGAAACAGAGTGCTTTACGCAATGCTCGACTATGGTGAAATCACAGAGGATGAATACGCGATCTATACGGAAGCTCCGCTCTCCGTTAGAGATAAATCTGAGGAGACGCGCGAGTATGACTCTTGGTTTGCAGAGACAGTTTTCAGTGACGCAAGCCGCGACCTTGCACGGAAGCTATCTATATCACAAAACGCAGCTCGTATACTCTTATTAAGCGGTGGATATTCAATATATACGACGGTCAACCCGAAAATACAAAATATCCTTGATCAATATTTCGAGGATGAGTCTAATTTCCCTTATGCAATCAAGGATGGGCTTAATTACTCAATGGTTGTCTCTGATATTCACGGAAATATTTTGGGAATAGTTGGCGGTGTAGGTAAGAAAAGCGGAAACAGAGTGATAAACGCCGCTACGATTCCTCGCCCGCCCGCCTCAGCATTGAAGCCTCTTGCATTATACGCGCCCCTTATAGAAAGCGGGCTTGCCGATTGGGCAACCGTTTTTGAGGATACGCCGTATACCTTTTATAAGAGTAATGAAGGTGAATACGTCGACTATCCCAAAAATTCGCCCGACTCATATTCCGGGCTTATAACGCTTGCAGATGCGCTTCGCGTGTCCAAAAATTCAGTCGCAGCGAAAATATACGATAAGCTTGGTAAGGAGAGAATATTTAAGCATCTTCAAAAAAGCTTCGGTATG
>JAZLEH010000109.1:0-5371 GCA_045615165.1 Eubacteriales bacterium
AGGATTCATATTTTCATCAAAAAGCTCTCCAACAGTCAGCTCCCTGCCGATTTTGCCGGGAGAAAGAAGCTCGGCTGCATCACCAAAGCACATCTTATTACGCTGAGTAAAGCAAGCAATTCCGCTTTTAGCGTCATAAGAAACCGCAACGGCAAGATATGCTTTATCCTTGATATATCCGTTATTAGGTGCAAGATTAGCGTCCGTGTGGGAGTCGGTAAAATAATATCCGGTATGATAGTCTCTGTGGCTTACAGACTCAAGCTCGCGATACCATTCGGGATTATACTCATACCCACCCGAGAAATAGGAGTCAAGAGCCATTTTATAGGTGTTCGTAACGACGGCGGTATAATACGCCGATTTCATTCTTCCCTCTATTTTAAAGGAATCTATTCCCGCCTCAACAAGCTCGGGAATATGCTCGATCGTGCAGGTGTCGCGGCTTGCCATAATGAAGGTTTCACCGTTATATTCCTCAACGGGAAGCCTTTCAAAGGGGCGCTTCTCCTCTTCTATTTCATACTTATGCATCTTGAAATTCCATCTGCATGGCTGAGCGCACATTCCGCGGTTGCCGTCTCTTCCGATTATATGCCCCGAAAGAAGACATCTTCCGCTATATGAAATACACATTGAGCCGTGAATGAAGCACTCGATCTCAAGCTCCTCGGGGATCGATGCCTTGATCGCCTTGATCTCTTCGAGAGTGAGCTCGCGCGCAAGGACTATTCTCTTCGCGCCGAGGGCGTGCCACGCTCTGCAATCGGCGGCACTTACCGCGTTTGCCTGGGTGGAAATATGGATATCAATTTCGGGTAGCATTTCACGCGCAAGCATAAGCACTCCGATATCCGCTATGATAAGCGCATCAGGCTTAACGCTCTTAAGCTCCTTGAAATACTCCTTAAGGGTCTCATACTCATTCTCACGCGGCATCGTATTGACGGTGAGGTATATTTTAACTCCGCGCTCGTGGGCGTAGCTTACGGCTTCCTTCAATTCATCTATTGAAAAGTTATCCGCCGCCGCTCTCATTCCGAAGATCTGACCGGAGAGATATACGGCGTCTGCACCGTATAAAATTGCCGCCTTCATCTTCTCGAAATTGCCGGCAGGAGATAATATTTCGGGTCTTTTCATATCTTTTTTCCTTAATGTTTTTGTGTGTTTTAATTTATTTTACCATATAGCTCGGATATAGTCAAGCGTGAATCAGAATAAGATTCAGCTCCCACGCAGGCACGGAAGGAAGCCTTCTTATATAGAATTTATATCCCTCGGTATTGTCGCGCAAAAACTCGGCAAGCGAGAAAATATCGCGGCTTCTGTGATAGATCGAAACTAAGAGCGACGGGGTCGATCTCCTTATCGTTTCAAGCGATCCCGTGAGTGCTTCAAGCTCTGCTCCCTCGACGTCATATTTAATATAATCTGGAGATAAACCGAGGCAGTCTATTGTTATAAGCTCGCACTCTGCGACCTTGTTTTCATAAGAAGCGGTCGAGGAAATTGAGGAATTGCGATTTCCGCTTCCCATAAAAACGCCCTCTGAGCATTCGCACCATACCGCCGCGTTTCTCGCGGTCATATTGCATTTTGACTCCTCCGCGTATTTCGAAAGCTTCTTGAAATTGCGCTTATCCGGCTCTATTGCGTATATAGATTCAAGCGAGGGGAAATATTCCTCCGCCTCCCTTGCTGTGTCGCCGTTATAAGCGCCGGCGTCGATAACGCTTCTTATTTTTTTATTTGAAATAAGTGAATACATCTCCGCTTTATCAGAGCAGGAATCGAGAAGATAGGAGAGCCTTCCCGTGAGCTTATAATTAAGGACGGCTGAGTAAATATTCTTCGATTCATCGTCGGCAAGCATATCGTAAACCGCGCGAATCCTGTCGTAATTTGCGTTGTAAAATTCTCTGTCAAAATACTCATCGATATTTGCGACGGGCATATCCGGGATATACATATCGTGCTTTTTATCTATATCCGAAAACATCTCTATAACCTCGCTCCTGTTCGAAGCAAAGGAGAGGACTATCACGAAATCGGAATACTTTTCCTTGATGTCGGAAAATGATAAGACCTTGTATCCGCGATACGAATGACCTCTTACGAATCCGTCGGATGCGAACACATCGGCAACGGTTATACCGTATTTTTCAAACCTGTCGAAGAGCTTATCCGCGCCGTTACCCATACCGTAAACGACGATCGGGCGGCGCTCCTCTGTGAGAGTGTCCCACACGTCCTTTTTACAAGGATATTCGGGAAGCTTATATCTTATCATACCGTGATTCACCTCTTTTTCAAAAACGATTGACTTTGCGCTTCTTTTATTGTATAATATTTTTAATAAAATTTCAAGTCTAAAAACAAATTATGCAAGGAATAACCATGGATATTAAGGAATATTTGGACGACCTTCGATATATCGTTAATATCGACAGCGGTTCTGATGATATTGAGGGCTTAAATAAAGTTGCTGATTTCTTTGCTCCGCGATTCGAGAATATCGGATGGATCGTTGAAAAATACGATCTCGCGCCCGATTCGGCAACCTGCCTTATCTGCAAGAACCGCGAGGCTGAGCATTACGACCTTATGCTCGTCGGTCATCTTGACACCGTGTTTAAGCGCGGCGAGGTTGCACTCCACCCGTTTAAGATCGAAAACAACAAGGCGTATGGACTCGGCACCTGCGATATGAAGCACGGATCGCTTCTTATATATTATCTTATGAAGGAGCTCCCCGCGGAAATAAACGATAAGCTCAATATTCTCGTCGTTCTTAATCCTGATGAAGAAACGGGAAGCAGATATTCAAGAACTGCGTACGAAAAATACGCAAAAATCACAGATTACGCGTATATTTACGAGGCCTCCGGAAGCGACGGCGCAAGATGCGTTGAAAGAAAGGGCGCAACGGGGCTTAAGATCCGATTCCACGGCATTACCGGTCACTGCGGATATGTGTTCTCTAACGGCGCAAAGAGCGCAATAAGCGAAATGGCGCGCTGGATAGTCAAACTTGATTCGCTTCAAAGCAAAGAGCGAAACACTACCGTAAATATCGGCGTTGCAAACGGCGGAACTAAAATGAATGTAGTTGCTGATCTTGCCGAAATACAAGTCGGAATAAGATATTCAAGACCCGATGAGATTGAAAGAATAGATGCAACACTTAACGAGCTTTTCAAGGAAGCGGAAGAGCACGGAATAAGGGTTGAGATGCTTTTAAAAACGACCAAAGCTCCCCTCGTTCTTACCGATAAGAGCCGCGCGTATATCTCTCATATTTCAAAGGTTCTGAAAGAACACGGAATTGAACACCCGTACAGGCTTCGCGGAGGATTATCCGACGCGAACATTATATCAGCCTGCGGCCCGATATGCATTGACGGAATGGGACCGTCGGGAGATTTCTGCCACTCGACCGACGAATATCTTGATATAGACAGCGTTATTCCCGCTTTCAATTATTCTAATATACTCATCCGCGATCTTGCGGATAATAAATAAAAAGAGGTAAACAAAATGGACTGCATTTTTTGCGCAATAATCAAAGGTGACATCCCTTCATCAAAGGTATACGAGGACGATAAGTGCTACGCTTTCAGAGATATAAATCCCCAAGCGCCCACGCACGTACTCGTCGTTCCCAAAAATCATATTGCTTCGGTTGATGCAATATGTGAAGAAAACGCGGATATCGTTGCTCACATATTCACCGTTATCCCGAAGATTGCAAAGGCAGAGGGACTTTCCGGCGGATACAGAGTTATCACCAATATCGGCGAGGACGGATGCCAATCGGTAAAGCACCTTCACTTCCACATAGTTGGCGGTAAGAAGCTCTCCGAGAATATGGCTTAAATATTCTGTTACGAACCGGATTATCCGAGCAAATTTCACAACAAAAGAGGTACTGAACTCAGTACCTCTTTCGTTATACGAAAAGAGGACAGAGAACGAAAATTCTCTGTCCTTTTCTGAAGTAGGATTAAACCTTCTCCTTAACCTTAGCCGCCTTACCGACTCTGTCACGAAGATAGTAGAGCTTCGCACGACGAACCTTAGCCTCGCGGAATACTACGATCTTTTCAACGTTGGGAGAATGGATGGGGAACGTCTTCTCAACGCCTACGCCATAAGAAACACGTCTTACGGTGAAGGTCTCGGAGATTCCGCCGCCATGCTTTGCAATAACGGTACCCTCGAACATCTGAGTTCTTTCCTTCTCACCCTCGGTGATACGGATGTAAACCTTTACACCGTCACCAATGCCAAACTGAGGAATCTCAGTTTTAAGCTGCTCACTAACAAAAGCCTGAATCTTTTCCATTTTTAGGCCCTCCTTAAACTACGAACATTCATGCGGAGCTACGCAGAGGACTGTTCTGAAATATACCGACTCCGCAGAAATTCCACGGATGCACAGTTACTGATATAATAACATATTGCACGAAAAAAATCAAGTGTTTTTGTGAAAGTTTTTTATTTTTTTGTTTTTTTACCAAAAAATCCCGCAAAAAACTTAGTATAATTTACACCTTTTTATAAAATTTGGTGTTGTAATTCGCGTGTAAATATGTTAAAATATAATATAATGTATTTATTTTAACAGAAAGGAGCGCGCTATGGACGATAAGGATCTCATTGAAAAAGAGTCTGTCGGCGACGAAATTCCCGAAGCAAAAGCAGAAGCCGCCGATACGATAACTACCGAATCGGAAGCCTCAAGGACTGACGCAGAAGAAGCAAAGCCAAAGAGAACGACACGCAAAAAGAGCGCGACTCCCGAAAGCGAAGCCGAAAACGCGACCGAAAATGAAGAGCCGAAAAAGCCGAAGAGAGCCACCCGAAAGAAAGCAGAGTCCATCGAATCCGATGCGCCCGCAGCAGAGGAAGCTCCAAAGGAAATTGAAGAAGCTCCTCTCCCCTCCTCCGAAGAAGCAGACACCACACCGGAGGTTGAGCAGTTCGGTCTTTTTGAAGCGCTTGACGCTATCGAAGGCGAAGACGAGGCAACGGTATCATTCCCCGAAAGCGCCGTTCCTATCATTGAATATATTCCGCTTGTAAAGAGCGAATCGGATGAATCAGAGGAAAACGATCTTGAGATCGCAACCGAGGAATATGCGCAGATCGATATCTTTGAGTCGAATAATAACGACGAAGAAAATAACGTGAAAACCGACGAGGATCGCATAATCCCGCCCGACGAGATATTCGCGTATCTTGAAAGGTCGAGCATGATAAGCGAACCCGAAGCGGAAGCTCCCGAAGAGGACGAAGCCACGGAGGTACCGGAAGCCGTTGCAGACGAGGAGCTTGACGAGGACGAGGATGAAGAGCTTCTCTCGAT
>JAZLEH010000110.1:0-5656 GCA_045615165.1 Eubacteriales bacterium
ATTTTTTGTGCTATAATGGGTATAGCCAAATATAAAAGGAGGAATAATTATGGCACTTGTAAAAAAGAATCTTGCATATCTTTGCTGCGCAGTAGTTGGTCTTCTTAACTTCTTCTGGATGATGATCGATTACGCCGCTGCGGAAATGTTCGGTGTCAAAGCATCGATGACTGCGTACGACATTCTTGAGAACCTTGACGAAAGCACCGATATCACCGGTTCAACCTTTATGGGTATTATGACCGTTGTTACCTTCGCTCTCGGAATCGTTATTCTTGCTTATGGCGTGTGCGGACTTCTTAAGGGTCTTGGAATCTTCAAGGTCTTCCCCGATCAGATTGCAGGAGTTTGCGCACAGAAGATCGCGGCTTATCTCTTAATCGCGTTCGCTATCGCAGAGGCTCTTCTTCTCGTCGCTCTTATCATCTTCTGCTCTGCAGACGTTTATGGCGGTGAGAATCCCTACGAGCTTGCCGCAGGTATCTTCGTAGCTCTCATTGTTGCTCTTATAGGCGCGGCAGCTCCTATCGCAGCTAAGAAGCTTATCAAGGAATAATTTACTTAACGAAACAAAAAACTCCCGACCGCGGTCGGGAGTTTTCTTTATTATTCCTCAACGAGAGGAGCTGTTGCTTTGTCAAATATGTCGGTAACTTCTTTTGCGGGCTCTTTATCAAGGAGAGTCGCAACTACTGCGGCGATCATACTTACGGCAAAGCCGGGGATGATCTCGTAAATGCCGGTAGGAGTAGCAAGGAAGATATACCAGAGAACGTCGGTAAGCGCACCTGCGATAACGCCTGCGAGCGCGCCCTTGTAGGTAAATCTTCTCCAGAAGAGGGAGAGTATGATTACAGAGCCGAAGGATGAGCCGAAGCCTGCCCACGCGTTTTCAACGAGGTCCATGATCGAGCTTCCACTGCTTGCGATGAAGTAAGCGATAACCGCGATGATAAGAACGACGCCGCGTCCGACCCAGAGAACCTCTTTATCGGATGCATCCTTGCGGATAAGGGGCTTATAAATATCAGAGGTAAAGGAAGAGGAAGCAACGAGGAGCTGGCTGTCTGCGGTAGACATCGATGCGGCGATAATAGCCGAGAGGAGAATTCCCGAGATAGCCGCGGGGAAGAGAAGTCTTGAAAGTCTTACGAATACAAGGCTCTGGTTCTCACCTGCGAGGAGCTCGTCACCAACGAGGATTCTTCCGAATACTGCGATAAAGATTACCGCGGTAAGTGCAAGCACTACCCAAACGATTGCAACGATTGCAGACTTCTTAACCATAGAGGGCTTCTCGATTGCCATAAAGCGAACGAGTATGTGGGGCATACCGAAGTAACCGAGACCCCAAGCAAGACCGCTCGCGATTTCAGCAGGGGGAGCTGAGAAGAGGGTTGCGGTGAAGGAGAATTCCTTGCCGCCGGTAGAGGTTACTACGTTATCAAGGATCGCAAAATCAAGATCCTTTGTGATAACGATTATGATCGGAACTGCAAGAACCGCCGCGAGCATAAGAAGACCCTGGAAGAAGTCGGTCCAGCAAACCGCCTTATAACCGCCGAGGAAGGTATAAACGATAAGGATCGCGGCGAAGATGATCATCGCGGTGCTTTCCTTAATATCAAAAAGAGAGGTGAAGACCGAGGTTCCCGCAACGAATGCCGATGCAACGTAGAGGGTGAAGCAAACGAGGAATACTACCGCGCACGCAACCTGAAGCGCCTTGCTCTTAGTTGCAAATCTGTTTGAAAGATACTGCGGAAGAGTTATTGCGTCGTCCGCCGCCTCGGAGAAGCGACGAAGTCTTTTAGCAACGATTATCCAGTTAAGCGCAGTACCGATTGCAAGACCGATACCGATCCAAGCCTGTCCGAGACCGAATGCGAGAATGCTTCCGGGAAGACCCATAAGAAGCCACGCGCTCATATCCGACGCCTGCGCGCTCATTGCGCTTACCCAAGGACCCATGGATTTTCCACCGAGGAAATAGTCCTTATCGGATTTGCTCTTCGACTTTATGAAGAAATATACTCCGATGCCGAGCATCGCAACGAAGTAAAGAATCAGAACGAATAATTCCCAGTTCAAAATGTTTACCTGCTTTCTATTTTTTGTAAAAAGATATTCTATTTTAACATAGTTTTAAAATTATATCAAGGAGGAAATTGTATTTTTTTGTATACAATCCTGCTTTGAAGGTATAAAAACCGATATTTACTTAAAATATTGACATTTTGCGGAAAGGTATGATAAAATAGTTATAAAGAGTTATTGATTTGAGGATAGATATGAAAAGACTTTTCAGTATAATAATTTTGGTATTAACGCTTGGTATGCTTTGTGCCTGCCGCGGTGGTGACGATGATAAAACGGCAGACGATGGCGGCTTCAAAATGATTGCCGAGATAAAGCAGGTCGGTGAGAAGATAGAGGTTAACGTGATCGAGGCTGAATACGCCGAGGGCATTTACCTTATAATAACCTCGGATATTACCGATTTCGTCGATTCGAACGGTAAAAGGATCGGCAAGGGGGATCTCGCGGAGGGTGACACCGTTGAGATAACCTACAACGGTCAGGTTATGATGAGCCTGCCGCCGCAGGTTGCCGCAACTAAGATCGTAAAAAGAGTGTAAATGTTTTTAGAAAAAGAGGTGTTGTTTTTTGCAACACCTCTTTTAGTTTATTTTTTTATGAGCTCGCGGTATTTTCTCGGGGGCATACCGTATTCGCGTTTAAAGCAGTTATAAAAATAGCTTTCGGAATGGAAATTGACGAATTCGGATATTTCGGCTATCGACATATCCGTGGTTTCGAGAAGACGGCGCGCCGCGTCTAGGCGGCGTTGCATTATAAGCTGAGATAAAGGCGCGTTGTAATGCTTCTTTATAACGCGCGATGCTTGCTTCGTGCTTAATCCAAGGACGCGCGCGGCGTATTCAAGGGTGACCTCCTCCTCAAAGTTGAATATGAGGGAGTCGATCTTCGTCAGGTAATTTGCGGCGGAGGTGCGCTTTTGCGTTTTTTTCGGTGTCGGGCTTCCGTCGTAGAGCTTGTGGAAGAAGAGCTTTAAAAGAAGCTCAGCAACCTCGTCGGACAGGGGATCGGAGGATGCGAGCGCCATTCGAAGCTCGTCAAAATAGGTTGCGCACACCTTGGGTGTGTTTATTTTGATTATGGCATCGGATTCGGAGATGCCCGATATAAATTTCGAAAAGTCGGAGTCACCCGCCGAGTCGATCGAAAAGAGGATTCGATAGGCGCTCGTCCGCACGGAAAAATGCTCAAAGAACGGCGGAATGACGACTGCCGTGTCGCAATATTCCACCTCGCCGTCCTTTGTGTAGACGGTGACGCCGCCGTCAATGCATAAAAACATTTCGTGCGCCGCGTGGTAGTGAAGATATTTTGCCGAAAGGTCGGCGCGCTTTTCATATCCGACGGATGAATAGAATGAGTCGTCGATGCCGACTGCGAGCTTCGCATCGCCGATCTTGATCTTATAGTTTTTTGAGAGCGTGGTTTTTTCCATTATGCACCTCGGAGCAGAGTTTACGCTATAATTATAGCGCGTGTGAGCGGAAAATTCAAGATATTATGAAAAAATCGGACATAAATATTAAAAAATGACCCACATTTATATTACATTTTAAACCGCAATAACTTAAAATAAATATAGGCGAGCATCAGCCCGCGGAAAGGAATAATGATATGGAATTAAGAAACGGTTTTTATACGGCGCTCGGAACGCCGGTCGATGAAAACGGAGCGATCGTTGAGGGCTCGCTTCGCAAACAGATAGAGATGCAGATCGAAAGCGGTGCATCGGGACTTCTCCTTATGGGAAGCATGGGCGCTGAACCTGCAATTAAGGACTCTGCATATTCGGATGCGGTAAGGATCGCGGTGAGCGCAGTGAGGGGAAGACTTCCGCTCTTCGTCGGAGTTATGGATAACTCGGTCGTTCGCGTTATGGATAGAATAAAGTCGTTCGAGGGAGAAAAAATCGACGGTGTTGTCGTAACGAACCCTTATTATTTCGCCGTAACCGATGCGCCGACTCTTATCAATTGGTATAAGATGATAGCCGACAGATCCCCCTATCCCGTGTATATCTACGACCTCCCCGGAGTTACCAAGAGCAAGGTGACGATGGCGGTTATAGACGGACTTATCAGCCACGGTAATATCAAGGGAATGAAGTCTACCGATTGGGAGCTTATGAAGGCTATCGAGCGCAAGTATCCCGATGCAGATTTTGCCTGCCTTTACAGCGGACTCGATACCTTTGATTACGCTCACATGATGGGAATAAAAAAGAACCTTGACGGTATGTTCTGCTGTACTCCGAAAAACGGAAAGAAGCTTTACGAGTGTCTTAACGCGGGTGATTACACGGGTGCTCGCGCCGCGCTTGATAACATACTTCTTATGCGAAACACGATGATAAGCGTTGGACTCTTTGCCGCGTTCACCGTTTGCATGAACCTTATCGGATGCGAGGGATATTATAACGAGGACTTCCGCCTTCCTCTTGACGATGAAGCAAGGAAGACCATCGAAGAAACCATGCGCAAGATAGGTGAGATATAAAAATGCTTTCCTGTACAGAATTCATACCGCTTTACAGCGAGTTTTTCAAATATCTTGAAAAGCGCGGCGGCAAGGACGCCGTTATGGAATACTGGTTCTACATATCAGATAACAGTATCGGAGATAAGTCAAACCCGAACAGTCTCGCTTCGTTTATCGAGCGCGAGGGAGGCTTTAAGGGGGCGATAAGCTACTGGAATCATACGCTCAGCGAGGAGGCGTGCGACATTTTGCGCGTAATAGACGAGAAAAACCGCTATTGCTATGAGCATATGCGCCATTGCCCGTCACGCGGGATGCTTAACTCGGTTTCGCATATCGAGCCTTATCACGATTACTGCGAGCATTGCAAGGTGATATATTCGCGCGTGCTTGAAAAGTACGGTATTGTTTACGAGCGCGACCACTCGAAAATCGATAACGCGGAGTGCTCCTCAATCCTTTACGAGCGCGGAAACCCGCCAAAAGGAGATTTTACAGTCGTTGACGGGGAAAAGACCGTATACGATATGCACGCCGACGATAATAAATATCTGCACAGAGATTTTCACCTGCTCGGCGACCTCGCGCTTCTTTATTGCGGCGAGAAATTCGGTGACGAGGCGGTCGTTGATTTCCTCTACGGCTTCGGGCTTTATTACTTCGCGCCGCTTATCGAGAGGATAAAGGAGAGGGGACTTCCGGCGCTCCGCGAGCATATCGAGGGCGTTTATCTGAAGGAGGAGGCAAGCGAGCTTATCACGGTTTTCGAGTCGGATAACACTCTTCGTGTAAAGATAGAAAAATGCCCCGCGATCGCATATATGGCGTCGCTCGGCAAATCTCCGACGAAATATTATATAGAAGAGACTCGCACGCTATATCGCGCGATAGCTGATGCATCGGGGCTTTCATTCACTCTTTCATATTACGAGCCTGACGGTGCGGCAGAGCTTGTGTTCACTAAATAAAAAGCAAAACGGGAGCAGCCGAACGGCGCTCCCGTTTTTATATAAATGCTTAAATGCGGAGTGCAGGGTCGTTGATCTTATCGACAAGCTCACGCATGGGCATATCCTCG
>JAZLEH010000111.1:0-4405 GCA_045615165.1 Eubacteriales bacterium
GCCTTCAAAAGCTCCCATCCGATCAAATTGAGTCTGTACCAGGGGCGAAGCAACAATGGAGCGAAGGCTACTACGCCATACGGCCAGAGAAGCTCGCGGGTCTTTCTCTTTTTTAAGCCGAATATTTTTCGTACGATCCTCGGAATAAGCATATAATCGTAAAGGCTTTTTCTGCTATTTTCATCAGCGAGCGGCAGGTGATATCCCTCCGTCACGTCGTCGCAGAAAAGGAATGATCCGTAAACGGTCGCAAAGCGCCTCGTCGGAAATGCCATCACCCTTTTTAATATTTTATAGCACCGCTTAAGCTCTGCCTTAAGCTTGAAGGCGTAGCCCTCGCGGAGCCTCTCGTTAACGAAATCCATTGCACCTGCAAGCTGCTCTCTGACAAGCGCCTTCTCCCTCTCACTCTTCTCCTCGGCAAACCTCGGAAAGCACCCCGCAAGGGACGCGGTATATCCGATCGTCATCGGATGGTCGGCGGAAAGCATACATTCAAACAGATTGTTGTTAAAGAATATTTTTCTCCTCACGCCTCGGTGCGCGTCAAAATAATAGCAGAGATATTCACCGTCACACGCCTCCCTTGGCTCGGTATACATCCCAAAATAGAAGCCGATAAACTCGCCCTCGTATCCCGCGCTCCTTGCAAGCTGTCGAAGCGATCGTTGCATCGATCCCGTCCATCCGCTGTCAACTATGGCGACCTTGTCACGCTCGAAGAGTCCTTCGTTTTTAAGATAGCTTATCGTTGGCTCGTATGCAAGCCGTGACCCCTCGGCTACCGCATTTTTGTATTTTTCCGATGCGGTCAGTGAATTTCTGAGCGAGTCAAGCTCTCCGCTTGAGAGTGGCTTGTTGATATCGGGGATCGAGAGGCTCTCGCAGATCTCCTCGATCTCCTCGTCCGAAAGCGACGCCCGCATAAGGATCGTTTTCGGAGTCAGGTAATAGCCTCCGAGGGTCAGAAGCTCGTACGCCTCCTCGCCGATCAGGTGATAGCTTGGGGTGCGCAACGCCGTCCGCGAGCAATAAAGATATCTGCACTCTATAGAAAGCCCCTTTGATTCGCATATCCGCTTCGCGATCTTAAAGAGAATGTAGCCGTCTCTTGCAAGGAAATAGAGCCTTTTGAGTCCCCTTTTTTCTGCGGAGTCGATAATCCACGAAACGAACGATAGCGCGACGGGACCCACGACCCTTTTTGCGTAATATCGTATATCAAAAAGAAGCTCCTCCGACATCATAACACCCCTTCGGGAAGCCTGCCGTCCGACAGAAATCGGAGGTAAGCCGCGCATATCCCCATAACGTCGTTTCCGAACGCGATCTGCCGACCTCGGTTAAGCCAAAGCACCTTCGTGCAGGTGTCGGTTATCTGTTCGATCGAGTGAGAGACGAGGATCGAGGTAGCGCCGCCTCGCAGTATTGATTTCATTCTGTCCTCGCTCTTCTTTCTGAAAGCGCCGTCGCCAACGGCTAAAACCTCGTCCAGGATCAAAATATCGGGGTTGACGAGCGACGCGATAGAGAAGGCGAGCCGCGATTTCATACCGCTTGAAAGATGCTTAAACGGAGTGTTTTCAAAATCCGATAGCTCCGCAAACTCGATAATATCGGAATAAGTCTCGTTCATAAAATCGCGCGTGTATCCCAGCATCGCTCCTCTGAGATATGCGTTTTCCTTAACCGTAAGGTCTCCGTCAAAGCCCGAACCGAGCTCAAGCAGGGCGGCAACTCTTCCGCCGACGAAGACCTTGCCCTCGGTTGGCATCATAATACCCGTAACGGCTTTTAAAAGCGTGGATTTTCCCGCTCCGTTCGTGCCGATAATGCCGAGCATATCCCCTCTGTTAAGTGAAAAGCTCACGTTACTGAGCGCGCGAAATTCCTTTACCGTGTATTTCCCCGTCAGCCTTCTGATAATATATTCCTTGATTCCGATCTCCTTGAAATCCCCCGTCATATATCGTACGGAAACGTTATCGCAACGCAGGATAAGATCGGTGCTTTTTGCTTTGCGCATCCTATTTTTAGCTCTCCTTAAAGGTAATAAAGAAATTTGTGATCGCATTTCTTGTATATAAGCGCACCGACAGCAAAGAAGAAAGCGGCGTAACCGACCGCGAGAAGATTGAACTGCAGAGAGGGCAGGGAATTTTCTATAACTACCAGCCTGAAATACTTTATATAAACGTATATCGGGTTAAAAAGAAAAAGAGCCTGCACGCGTTCAGAGAACATATCGACCGTGTAGAATATTGCAGACATATACATAAGAAGCATTGTAAAAACGCTCCATAGATACTGCATATCTCGGAAGAATACGTATAGCGCGGATAAAACGAGTCCTGCGCCGGCGTTGAACACTATGAGGCATATTATAGGGATCGCAAGAGCAATGAAGCTCCACTTGAAATTGATTCCGTCGATCCCGCAGAATATTATAAAAACTATAAAAGTGAGAAGAAAATTGATTAACGAAGAAACGATTCGTGAGAGAAGAAACAGGCTCTTCGGAAGATTGACCTTGGAAAATATTTCGGCGTTGGCAATGAGGGAATTCATCCCGCCCGTCGTCGCATCGCTGAAAAATGAGAAGATAATATTTCCGCAGAAAACGTATATCGTATAGTGCGGAGTATCGTTGCCGAAGAATCGCTTAAATATAACCGTCAGAACGAAAAGGGTGATAAGCGGTGAGATAAGGCTCCAAAGCATGCCGAGGTAGGTTCGCTTGTACTTCTTTTTGAAATCCCTCTTTACAAGCTCGGAAAACAAAAAGCCGTGCTCCTTAAGCTTTGCTGGCATAAGCAACTGCCTCTTTCGGTTTTAATCGGTATCGGTTGAAGCATTCCTTTTCTCCCAAGACCTCTTTCTCATTCTTTTAAGAATGGGGCGGGGAATAAGTCCTACCGCAAGCGGCTTGATAGCGTAGGGAATGCCCCTTGGCAAAAGTCCGAGCCTCTTAAAGCCCTTAAAGCGCACCTTTGCCTCGTCTATCCGGTAACGGTATTTTCTGCGATTAAGCGTGTTTTTATCCTCGCAAAAATAATAAAGAAATTCGGGGAGGTTTGCACTCTTTGAAAAAAGGTGCATATTCATAAATAAATCGTAGTCCTCGGTTCTGCGCGTCTCCTTGGCGACTCTGTATCCGCCGGCTTTCATAAGCGCATCTTTTCTGAATACGACCGAGCCGTGAATATGAGGGGAGCTGAACAGGAAGCTCTCATTTTTTATATCGGCAGGGAACGAGAGCTTTCCCCACACGCCGCTTTTGTCAAAAACGAAGCTGTTGGTGCCGAGGACTGCTATTTCTTTATTTTCATCAAGAAATTTTACCTGCTTCTCAAGTCGTTCGGGGGCAGACACGTCGTCGCAGTCGTGCCTTGCGATATATTCGCCCGAGGCGATCTCGATGCACCTGTTAAGCGAGGCGGCAAGCCCGATGTTTTTCTCGTTTCTTATAAGCTTAATGCGTGGGTCTTTTCTTGAAAATTCCGTGAGAAGAGCCCAGGTATCGTCCGTCGAGCCGTCGTCACAGATTATGAACTCAAAATCGCAAAACGTCTGTTCAAGGATGCTTTTCGTCGATTTTTCAAATGAATAGCACGGGGATATATTATACGCACCCGAAATAACCGAGACTCTTGGCATTTTTAACTCCTCTCATTAAGGTATTTACTATATTATTATACCGTGAGGCGCAAAAAATGTCAAGGAAAGTAATAATTCGTATTTTAACGCAAGTTTAAAAGAAATGCACAAAAAACAATGAAAATTTTTGTTAAACCTATTGACAAACTATTCTCAAAGTGATACAATAATGAGGCGAGTCTATAAAAAGGGCTAACTATGCCCATTTGAAGATTTGTAATATTTAAAAGAAGGAGGAAAATCATGCCAACCTTTAACCAGCTCGTTAAAAAGGGTCGTACTGATAAGGCTTATAAGTCTAAGTCCCCTGTACTTCAGAAGGGCCTCAACACTCTTAAGAACCAGCAGACTGACCTCAGCGCGCCGCAGAAGAGAGGCGTTTGCACCAAGGTTACTACCGTAACCCCCAAGAAGCGTAACCCGGCTTTTCGTAAGATCGCCAGAGTAAGACTCACCAACGGTATGGAAGCTACTTCCTATATCCCCGGTATCGGTCACAACCTTCAGGAGCACTCGGTCGTTCTTATCCGTGGTGGTCGTGTTCGTGACTTGCCCGGTGTACGTTACCATGTAATTCGTGGTACGCTCGATACTCAGGGTGTTGCAAACCGTAAGCAGAGCCGCTCCAAGTACGGAGCAAAGCGTCCGAAGAAATAATTAAGGTACATTTTCGGACAAGATTGTGCTCACGTGCTGTGATGGTATAGATTTTCTTTATATAAATCGCAAAACGAGCACTAACGAATTA
>JAZLEH010000112.1:0-5999 GCA_045615165.1 Eubacteriales bacterium
AGAGGCACTCAAGCGCGACCACAACAAGATCGGACGCGAGCTTGAATACTTCACCACCGTTGACACTATCGGACAGGGTCTTCCCATCCTTCTCCCCAAGGGTGCAAGAACCGTTCAGAGACTTCAGAGATGGGTTGAGGACACCGAGGAAGCAAGAGGCTACCTCCTCACCAAGACTCCCCTTATGGCGAAGAGAGAGCTCTTCAAGATCTCCGGCCACTGGGATCACTACCTTGACGGTATGTTCGTTATGGGCGATCCCGACGATTATACCAAGGAGTGCTTCGCGCTTCGTCCTATGACCTGCCCGTTCCAGTATCAGGTATTCCTTAACAAAAAGCGCTCTTACAGAGAGCTCCCGATGAGACTCGGCGAGACCTCCACCCTCTTCAGAAACGAGGATTCGGGTGAGATGCACGGTCTTATCCGCGTTCGTCAGTTCACCATTTCCGAGGGTCACATCGTGCTTCGCCCCGAACAGCTTGCAGAGGAGTTTAAGAACTGCCTTGAGCTTGCAAAGTATTGCCTTGAGACCGTAGGTCTTTGGGAGGACTGCACCTTCCGCTTCTCGCAGTGGGATCCCAAGAGAACCGACAAGTACGAGGGTACTGCAGAGCAGTGGGATGAGGCGCAGAGCATAATGGGCGAGCTTCTTGACAGCCTGCTCGGCCGCGAAAATTACGCTATCGGTATTGACGAGGCGGCGTTCTACGGTCCTAAGCTCGACATTCAGTGCAAGAACGTATTCGGTAAGGAGGACACCATCGTTACCATCCAGATCGATATGCTCCTCGCTAAGAAATTCGGTATGGAATACGTTGACCGCGACAACACTATGAAGACCCCCTATATCATTCACAGAACCTCTCTCGGTTGCTACGAGAGAACGCTTGCGCTTCTTCTTGAAAAGTATGCAGGCGCGCTTCCCGTTTGGCTTGCGCCCACGCAGGTAACCGTTATCCCCGTCGTTGCAGACTTTGCAGACTACGCGGCAGAGGTAACGAAGAAGATGCAGGATGCGGGCATTCGCGCAGAGCTTGACGATAGAAACGAGAAGCTCGGATACAGAATCCGCGAGGCTCAGCTTGCTAAAGTTCCTTATATGATCGTCGTCGGTGAGGACGAGATGAATTCCGGCTCGGTAACCGCTCGCGCAAGAGTTGAGGGTGAGGGCGGAAAGTTCACCGTTGACGAGTTCATCGCTAAGGTAAAGAGCGAAATCGAAACCAAAAAACACTGATAAGGACTGAAAAAATGAAAACTTGCAGTATAAAGAATGAATTTTATACCATAACCGTTTCAACTCTCGGTGCAGAGCTTATCTCGGTAAAGGGCGCTGACGGATTTGAGTATATGTGGCAGGCTAAGGAGGGTGACGGCTTCTGGGATTCCCACGCGCCCATCCTCTTCCCCGCTTGCGGAAGACTCCTTAACCAGAAATACACTCTCGGCGGAGTAGAGTACGCAATGGATTGCCACGGATTCGCAAAGGATTCCGAGTTTGCGATCGCGTCGAAGGAGGGCAGCCAAATCACGATGGCGCTCAGCTCAAACGACGCTACCAAGAATATCTATCCCTTTGATTTCTCACTCATCGTTAATTACGAGCTTCGCGGAAAGGATATAATCTTCTCCACGGTCATCACCAACAAGGACAAAAAGGTTATGCCCTATATGTTCGGCTGGCATCCCGGATTTGCGCTTCCCTGCGAGGGCGGCGTTGATATCGAGAGCTATAAGCTCGACCTCGGCGTAAATGAGCTTGAATGGACTCCTCTCCAGAACGGCCCGTTCGCCTGCCCCGAAACTAAGAATTATCCTATTCCCGACGGTTGCTATCACCTCAAGGAAGAGGAGATATACAAAAACGACACGATGATCTTCGAGGGTCATAAGAACAGCCTCGTTATGACGGCTGAGGGTAACGATTACGAGCTTTCACTCGAGTGGAGCGAAAACCTCCCCCACCTCTGCATCTGGAAGGACGAGTACAACGCGGCTAAGTTCGTTTGCCTTGAGCCCTGGAGCGACCTCCCCGCAGACGGAGTTACTCCCGAGAACTTTGACACGCGCAAGATGTCACGCCTCGCCCCCGGCGCAAGCGAGACCTTTACTTATAAGTTCAGCATTAAGAAATAAACGATATGAAAAAAATGCTGAAATACATCCGCGGCTACGAGAAGGAGACGGTGCTTGGCCCACTCTTCAAGCTCTTTGAGGCGACGCTTGAGCTTATCGTCCCCCTCGTGATCGCCGCGATAATCGATAACGGCATTTCTAAGGGCGTCGAAGGACGTCCTTACGTTATTAAGATGTGTATTCTTCTCGTCATTCTCGGCGCTGTCGGCCTTGCATTCTCGGTGACGGCGCAGTATTTCGCCGCCAAAGCCTCGGTCGGCTACGTAACGAAGCTCCGCTTCGCGCTTTTTGCCCACCTTGGAACTCTCTCGCATACCGAGATCGACACGCTCGGCACATCAACGATGATAACGAGAATGACCTCCGACACAAACCAGATCCAAACAGGTCTTAACCTCGCGCTAAGGCTTTTGCTCCGCTCCCCGTTCGTCGTTTTCGGCGCTATGATAATGGCGTTCACGATCGACGTAAAGAGCGCCTTGACCTTCGTTGCGGTTATACCTGCGCTCTCGATCGTAGTGTACGGAATAATGCTCATCTCAATGCCGCTTTACAAGAAAACGCAAACTAAAGTTGACAAAGTTATGTCAAAAACGAGAGAAAACCTCTCGGGCGCTCGCGTCGTTCGTGCATTCGTTCGTGAGGATGAGGAAACGCGCGACTTCAGCGAAAGAAACGACGAGCTCTCTGCATCGCAGAAGTTCGTCGGCGGCATTTCCGCTCTCACAAACCCGATGACCTACGTCCTTATAAACCTTGCGATAATATGGCTCGTAAGCGTTGGAGCGGTGAGAGTAAACAGCGGAATCATATCGCAGGGTATGGTCGTCGCACTTTATAACTATATGTCGCAGATCCTCGTTGAGCTTATTAAGCTCGCGAATCTTATCGTAAGCATCACAAAAGCGTGCGCCTCGGCAGCAAGAGTTCAGTCGGTACTTGATATCACCCCCTCGCTTGAAAACGGTAACACCACGGCGGGCGCGGGATCAAAGTACGCGGTTGAGTTCAAAAACGCATCGCTTAAGTATAAAAACGCAGGCGCAGAATCGATAACTAACATCTCGTTCAGGGCTAAAAAAGGTGACACGGTTGGCATCATAGGCGGTACGGGCTCGGGTAAAAGCTCGCTTATCAGCCTTATTCCGAGATTCTACGACGCGACCGAGGGCGAAATACTCGTTGACGGCGCGAACGTTAAGGAATACGACGTTCCCTCCCTGCGTGAGAAGATCGGACTCGTTCCGCAAAAGGCGGTTCTCTTCTCGGGTACTGTGCGTGATAATATGAAATGGGGCAACCCGAACGCGACCGACGCGGAGATCCTTGCGGCACTTGAAATTGCGCAGGCAAAGGAGGTCGTCCTTGAAAAAGGCGGTCTTGACTTTAAGATCGAGCAGGGCGGAAGAAACCTATCCGGCGGTCAAAGACAGAGGCTCACCATTGCAAGAGCGCTCGTCCGCCACCCCGAAATACTTATACTCGACGACTCTGCATCAGCCCTTGACTTTGCAACCGAAGCTTCACTGCGCCGCGCAATACGCGAGTCAACCGATAGCACGACCGTGTTCATCGTTTCGCAGAGAGCCTCGTCAATTATGCACGCGGATAAGATAATCGTCCTCGACGACGGTGAGGCAGTGGGCATCGGAAGCCACGAAGAGCTCCTTAAGTCCTGCCCCGTGTATCAGGAAATCTATTATTCGCAGTTTGAAAAGGGGGTAGAAGAAAATGGCTAAGCGCACCCCCGGCACTCTTAAAAAGGTGCTTCAATACATAGGAAAGTATCGCCTCCTGCTCCCCGTCTCAATGCTCCTTGCACTCGTTACGGTGGCGCTCACGCTCTACGTTCCCCGCCTTATCGGTAACGCGATCGACCTTATCGTCGGTGAGGGAAACGTTGACTTTGACGGAATTAAGAAGATACTTATCGTGTCGGCGATACTCATATTTGCAACCGCCCTTTCGCAGTGGCTCATGAGCGCGATCAATAATCGGATCACATTCCAGGTCGCACGCGACGTAAGGCTCGACGCGTTTTCGAAGATCGAGAAGCTTCCGCTCTCATACCTCGATACCAAGCCGCAGGGCGAGCTCACCTCACGAATTATTAACGATACCGAGCAATTCTCCGAAGGACTTCTGCTCGGATTCACACAGCTTTTCACAGGAGTTCTTACGATCCTCGGCACGCTCGTGCTTCTCTTCTATATTAATTGGATGGTCGCACTCGTCGTGGTCGTTCTCACTCCCCTGTCCCTCTTTATCGCTAAGTTTATCGCATCAAAAACCTATAATATGTTCAAGCTCCAGTCCGAAACCAAGGGCGAGCAGACCGCCCTCATCGACGAGATGATCGGCAACCAAAAGGTCGTCAAGGCGTTCGCCTATGAGGAAAGGGCGCTTGAAAGGTTCGGCGAGGTTAACGACCGACTCGGCAAAGCTTCGCTCCGCGCGATATACTTCTCATCCCTCACCAACCCCACGACGAGATTCGTTTACAGCGTAGTCTATGCGGCAGTAGCGCTCGTCGGAGCGCTTATGGTTATAAGCTCATCGGGTGACGGACTCTCCGTCGGTGAGCTTGCAACGCTTCTCGCGTATGCGAACCAATACACGAAGCCGTTCAACGAAATCTCGGGCGTTGTTACCGAATTTCAGAACTCGCTCGCCTGCGCTTCGCGCGTGTTTGAGCTTATCGAAGAGCCGACCGAGATCCCCAACGGCGAGGGCGCAAAGATCCTCGGCGAAGCTACGGGCAACGTCACCCTCTCCGACGTCTCGTTCTCCTATACCAAGGAAAAGCCCCTTATCGAAAATCTCTCGCTCGACGTTAAGCCGGGTCAGAGAATCGCGATCGTCGGCCCGACGGGATGCGGAAAAACGACGCTCATCAACCTGCTTATGCGCTTCTACGACGTAAACAGCGGCTCGATCGCCGTTGACGGTGAGGATATCCGCTCCGTCACAAGAAAGAGCCTGCGCCAAAATTACGGTATGGTCCTCCAGGACACCTGGCTCTCCAGCGGAACGATCAAGGATAACATCCGCTACGGTAAGCCCGACGCAACCGACGAGGAGATCATCGCGGCGGCAAAAGCCGCGCACGCGCACTCATTCATCAAGCGCCTCGGGAACGGCTACGATACCGTCGTCGGCGAGGGCGGCGGCAACCTCTCGCAAGGACAGAAGCAGCTGCTCTCAATAACGAGAGTAATGCTCACCCTGCCCCCGATGCTCATACTTGACGAGGCAACCTCCTCGATCGATACCCGCACCGAAATGCGCATCCAGAAGGCATTCCTCACGATGATGGAGGGCCGTACGAGCTTCATCGTCGCGCACCGCCTCTCCACGATTCGCGAAGCCGACGTTATCCTCGTAATGCGCGACGGCAACATCGTCGAGCAAGGCTCGCACGCCGAGCTCCTCCAAAAGAACGGCTTCTACGCCGAGCTCTATAATAGCCAGTTCGCAAAATAATTTAATAAAACGAAACGAAAGCCCGCTCACCGAGCGGGCTTTCTTGTTTTTCGGACAGTCGAGGACGCCTGTCCGTTATTGACCTCCATCCGGGAGGGAGGTGGATTTTGCGGAGCAAAAGACGGAGGGAGAATGCGAATGTATCGCATAGTTTCCATAAGATAACCGAGTAAATCATCCGCAGGCTCTTTCCGTCACGCATCCGCGTGCCACCTTTCTCTCGGAGAAAGGTATTGTATGTGCCAAATTGTTATGATATTCGCGCGGACAGTCGAGGACGCCTGTCCCTACGGGGGATGTGATCCATTGTGCCTCACGGATCGTTCGTTATATTGGTATGCTTTGCTTCGCGCCACGATGTTACGATATTTGTAGGG
>JAZLEH010000113.1:0-13591 GCA_045615165.1 Eubacteriales bacterium
AACTGCTTTTTTGAGGATCGCCTCGCTCTCCTCGTTCGCATGCTCAAGCTTTTCCTCGTATTCCGTCTTCATTGCGTTTGCCGATTCCTTCGAGCTTTCCGCGTCGGAATACATATCGTCAATCTCCTTCTGTCTCGAGTCGATCATATTTTTGACCGGCTTGAAAAGGAGCTTTTTGAGGAAGAGATAGAGAATAAGCAGGTTGACCCAGGCGAAGATCATCGTGAAGGGATTTACTCCGACGAAGGCTTCAAATTTGTCAACAAAAAATTCTAAACTCATCTGTATCTCCAAAAAACCTATTAAAGGAACATTATAAGAAGCGCGATAACGAGTGAGTAAATACCGGTGGTCTCGGTGATTGCGCATCCGAGAATCATGTTGGTACGAAGGTTACCTGCGGTCTCGGGGTTGCGCGCCATACCTTCAAGCGCCTTACCTACTGCGTTACCTTCTCCGATTGCAGGACCGATTGCTCCAAGTCCCATACAGAGACCTGCACCTATTGCCTTTGCTGCTGCGATGATAGCTTCTGCTATACCCATTTTGTTTTCCTCCTTGGAAATTATATTTTTATTTTTAAAATTAATTTTCTTCTTTCGCTTCCTTTGCGTCTGCAAGCTCCTCGGGCGGGGGATTTGCCGCTCCTACGTAAACCATCGTAAGAAGAGAGAATACGAGCGCCTGCACGAATCCCGAGAACAGATCGAAGTAGATCGAAAGGAACGCGGGAATACCAACCTGCATAAACGGAATGAGACCGATAAGACCGGATATCCAACCGAAAAGAAGGTTAGTAAGGCCTGCGAGAGCCATATAAATAAGACCGGTAAGAACTCCGCCTCCCGCAACGTTACCGAAATGACGGAACGCAAGCGAGATCGGCTGCGCAATTTCGCTCACGATGTTCATCGGCGTCATAACCACGATCGGCTCGGTAAAGCCCTTGAGCCAGGAGCGGAATCCGAAATTCTTTATGTTACAGAACCATACCATACCCGTCGTCACGAGTGCCCACGCAAGCGTGACCGAAAGGTCGGCGGTCGCGGAGCGGAATATCTGCGTCATTCCGAGAAGGGTGCAGAATATAGACGAGAGGAAGAGCGTTCCGATATACGGAGCAAATTTCAGATTGTGCTTTCCCATCGTGCTTTCGACAAGACCGTAAAGCATATCGACGAGCTTTTCAACGATGACCTGAAATCCTCCGGGGCGTTTTTTGAGGCTTCTTTTTATCAAAAGCGCAAGGATCATAAGTATTATCGTCGTCGCAAGGATCGTTATTACGGTCTGCGTGATATTTATTGAAAACCACGGCGTGTTAATGGCGAAATACACCTTCGCGCCGTTAGCGAGACTATCCATATTAAAATTCCTTTCGTAGTATTGGAATTAACCGCGCTTTGCTTTTATAAGCTGTGAGACGGTGAGTATCGGTCTCAGCATAAGCAGGGGGATGAGAGTTGCAAGAACGTTGAATACGTCGTCTATGATAAACGCAAGAACGAGCGCGCCGATAAGCGAGAGCGTTCTCACGATATACGATATCTTTCCCGCCGCCTGAAGCTTTGACTGATGCTTTGCCGCAAATTCAGCCGCCTCCTCCTCGCTCATCTCACTCTCTCCGCGCTCTTCCATTATTCTATCGATCGCGCGGTTAGTGGTTATAACGAGGACTAGAAAGTTTGCAATCGTTACGACGCTTCCGAGTATCACTCCGAGTAAAACGTCTATTCCGAATTTACGGGCTATAAGGAAAACTCCGCAAACGATAGCGGAAACGAGTATCTCGCCGATTATAATGGCAAGAAGCTCAAACTTCGGAAGTTTATTATCATTCATCTTTATTGTTTCCTGTTTTTTGTTTCTTATTTCTTTCGTTCTGCTTTTCGAGCCGTTCAAGAGCGGCGGTTGCCGAAATAACGAACCTCGTCATTGAGACGAGACCCATAAGCACGCCGATCGGAATAGCGATCGCGTATGTCCATTTCGGGAAATCTGCGTATTTAACAAGCAGAAAATCGATACCGAACAAGAGCGCCGCAGGCGTAATAAGGGTAAAAATCGCCTGTGAAACTATATTTACGGCATAAAGCACAGAAAATAGCTTGTTTCGCATAATTCCTCCTGCGAAAAATACAACTTTCTCCATATACTATATTAACACAAACCGCTCCGCAAATCAATACTTAATGCGAAAGTTAATTAATTAACAATAATAATAGTAAATGAGTATATATTTTCCGAAATTTTTTGTGCATTAAAACAAGAAAAGCGGCATCCTTGCCGCTTTTTCTTAATTGACTATTCCGTATATCAGCTTTTCATTCTTGGGCTTCTCTTTCGAGATATCAACCGAAGCTGCAACTATACTCTTTGCTTCATCGATTGATGCTTCGTTATTCGTGTAAAGCATTGCGATAGTGTCACCCGCGAGAACCTTGTCGCCTATTTTTGCGGTAAGCTTTATTCCCGCCGAGTAGTCTATTTCGTCATCCTTGGTTTTTCTTCCCGCGCCAAGCTTCATCGCCGCAATTCCGACCGATTCCGCGTTTATTCTCGTAATAAATCCGTCCTTGGGAGCGATTACGGCTTCCTCGAATTTCGCCTTGGGGAAGAGCGTCGGATCTTCGATATATCTGAGATCGCCTCCCTGTGCCGCGATCCATTCCTTGAATTTAAGAAACGCATTTCCGCTTACGAGGGCGTCCTCTGCGCGCCTTCTCGCCTCTTCGATCGTAATACCGAGTGAAAGCGATGCCATAGTGGATGAAAGCGCAATGCATATCTCGGTCAGGTCAGCAGGACCTCTTCCAAGGAGAGTGTCTATTGCTTCCTTGATTTCGAGTGTATTTCCAACGTAAAGTCCGAGGGGGGAATCCATATTGGTTATGAGCGCCGCCGTGCGCCTTTCGCACATATTTCCGATCCTCACCATGTTTTCGGCAAGCATTTTTGCGTCCTCGGGGGATTTTATGAATGCGCCAGAGCCGTATTTAACGTCAAGAACTATCGTTTTTGCACCCGCCGCGAGCTTCTTTCCCATAACGGACGAGGTGATAAGAGGTATCGAATCGACCGTCGCCGTAACGTCTCTCAGCGCGTAAAGCTTTTTGTCAGCAGGGGCGAGATTTCCGCTCTGACCGATGACCGCAATTCCTATATCCCTAACCTGTCCGAGAAATGCCTCGGGGGAGAGGGAAACGGTGTATCCCGGAATCGATTCAAGCTTGTCTATCGTTCCGCCTGTATGTCCGAGCCCTCTTCCGCTCATCTTCGCAACCTTGCACCCAAGCGCCGCCGCAATCGGAGCTACGATAAGGGTGGTCTTGTCTCCGACGCCGCCCGTTGAATGCTTGTCTGCCGAGAGCGCACCGAATTCAGAGAGGTCGACGGTGTCTCCGGATTTTGCGATCGCATCCGTCAGGGCGTAGGTCTCATCCGCGTCCATTCCGTTAAAGCATATCGCCATAAGAAGCGCCGATGCCTGATAGTCGGGGATGTTACCTTCGGTATACTCGCGCACGAACTCGCGGATCTCATCCTCGCTGAGCGCCTCGCCGCGTTTTTTCTTCGTTATAACGTCGTACATTCTCATTTCAGTTTATCCTTATTAAAGCCGTATGGAAGAATCTCGGAGAAGCTTATCTCTTCATCCTCTCCGAGAATAATTTTGAAATCCTCGCGGCAAAATTCCGCCATAACCTGTCTGCAAACTCCGCACGGGGTGAAGCCTTTCGTTGGATCACAGCCCCTTTTTCCGCCCGCAACGGCTATTGCCGCAAAATCTCTTTCGCCGTCGCTTATCGCCTTGAAGAAGGCAACGCGCTCTGCGCAAACTGACGGGGAAAAGGCGGCGTTTTCGATATTCGCGCCGGTATAGACCTTGCCCGATCTTGTCAGAAGTACAGCGCCGACCGTTATCGATGAATACGGGGCGTAAGCCGATTTTCTTGCAAGACACGCAGATTCGTATAATTGCTTTTTATCCATAGCTAAACCTTCAGAATTTTGTCGGTAATTTTTTCGTATGCGTCCGGCTCGTAATTAATGCCGAGAATCTCGCAAACGAGCTTTGCAACCGTGCCAAACGACCTGAGCGTGCCGAGGTTTTCGGGCTTTATCCGCTCTCCGTAGACGAGAAGGGGAACGTATTCTCTCGTGTGGTCGGTAGAGTTATCCGACGGATCGCAGCCGTGATCCGCGGTGATTATTAAAATATCGTCCTTATCGAGCTTCGTGGTGAAATCTCCGAGCCACTCGTCAAACTCGGAAATTGCCTTCGCATAACCTATGGCGTCCTGTCTGTGACCGAAGCTTGAATCGAAATCAACGAGGTTTATAAATGCGAGTCCATCAAACCCTTTGTTTAAAAGCTCGGAGGTAATTTCAAGCCCCTCGGCGTTCCCGTGTGAAATTTTCGCCTCGGTTATGCCTCTTTTTGCGAATATATCCCTGATCTTTCCGACCGAGATAACGTCGAGTCCGCTCGCCTTTATGGCGTCAAGCATAGTTTCCTTCGGCGGCTCTATTGAAAAGTCTCGTCTGTTTGCGGTTCTTTTGAATCCGTCACCATCCTTGACGAAGGGGCGCGCTATAACTCTTCCAACTGAATGCTCGCCGGTGAGGATGCCTCTTGCGATCCTGCAATATTCGTAAAGAGTATCGAGCTCAACTATATCCTCTCGCGCCGCGATCTGAAAAACGCTGTCCGCCGAGGTGTAAACTATAAGTGCGCCGGTTTTAGAATGCTCCTCGCCGTAGTCTCTGATAACGTCAGTGCCCGAGTATGGCTTGTTGCAAAGGACCCGTCTTCCCGTCTTTTTTTCAAACTCTTCTATTATTTCCTTCGGGAATCCGTCGGGATAGGTAGGGAGAGGGGAATCCGAAACGATTCCCGAGATCTCAAAGTGACCGATCGTGGTATCCTTGCCGGCGCTAAGCTCGGTTATTCTTCCAACGGCGGCGGTATGGCTTGGGCATTTTTCTATATAATCAACTCCGGGAATTTCACCAAGTCCCATCCGTGTCAGATTTTTTACACTGAGCTTGCCCGTTTTATGGCAGCTTTTAAGCGTATTTGCACCCTTGTCTCCGAATTTTTCCGCGTCGGGCGCTTCGCCGATTCCGACGGAATCGAGAACGATTAAAAAAACTCTTTTCATAATCTTAAATTAAAGTCTGATAGCGGTATTGAGCGCTATCTCCATCATTTCACCAAACGAGCTTTGCCTTGCGTCCGAGTCAAGTGACTCTCCGGTAAGAAGATGATCTGAAACCGTGCATATAGCAAGAGCGCGCTTGCCTGCGTACGCCGCGTTCATATAAAGCGCTGCCGCCTCCATTTCAACTCCGAGAACTCCGAGCCTTTCCCACCTTTTGCTCGCCTCGGGATTCGCATTGTAGAATATATCGGTGGAGAGAAGGTTTCCGACGGCGTATCTTGCGCCGATCCTATCAGCCTCCTCGATCGCGATCTTCATCATATTATAATCCGCGATGGGAGCAAAGCTTCCCTCAAGACCGTATTGAACGGCAAAGTTCGTGGTCGTTGAAGCGCCCATACCGATGATTATATCGCGCACCTTGATCTTCTCTGACATAGCGCCGGCAGATCCGATTCGCATAATATTCTCAACGCC
Organism: Eubacteriales bacterium; assembly: GCA_045615165.1. Classification (GTDB taxonomy): domain Bacteria; phylum Bacillota; class Clostridia; order Oscillospirales; family CAG-272; genus UBA1740. The sequence continues at coordinate 5,643 of JAZLEH010000113.1, forward strand.
GAAGAAATTATAAAGCTCGTACGAATAAATTCCGATTGAGGGCATGCCCATGCCGCTCGCCATTACCGAAACTCGCTCGCCCTTATAAGTTCCCGTGTAGCCCTGTATGCCGCGCACATTGTTTACGAGAACCGCGCCTTCAAGATAATTCTTTGCAATATATTCCGATCGAAGGGGGTCGCCGGGCATAAGCACGGTTTTTGCGAAGTCCTCGGGACTCGCCTTTATATGCGGAGTAGGATAATTTTTCATACTAAGCTCCTTTTCTTGATGAATTAATATCCGGAAATATTGTTTTCGGATTTAACGATCTTAACTATTCTGCTCGTGCCGAGTCTCGACGCGCCGAGCTTTATAAAGTTTTCTGCATCCTCAAGCGTCGAAATTCCGCCTGCCGCCTTGATCTTTACGCCCTCGCCAATGTGCTTTGCAAAAAGCTCAACGTCGTGCGGAGTAGCTCCCGCGGTTGAAAATCCGGTGGAGGTCTTTATAAAGTCAGCTCCCGCATCGGTAACCGCTTTGCACATAGCTATCTTTTCTTCATCGGTAAGGAGGCAGGTCTCGATTATTACCTTAAGAATCTTCTTGCCGCAAGCGGTCTTAAGTATCTTGATCTCGTCCGTAACCGCGTCGTAGTGTCCCGACTTGACCTCACCGATATTGATTACCATATCTATCTCATCAGCTCCCGAGCGAAGCGCATCCTCTGTTTCGGCAAGCTTTGCACGGGTAGTCGAATAACCGTTCGGGAATCCTATAACCGTGCATATCTTAACTCTGCCCTCGGCGTATTTTGCCGCGCGTCTTACGAAGCTCGGTGGAATGCATACCGACGCCGTTCCGTATTTGATGCCGTCGTCAACGACTGCCTGTATATCATCCCAAGTTGCAGTCTGTGAGAGGAGTGTGTGATCACACGCCGCAAGTATATCCTTAATATCCATTATTCTTCCTCCTGATTTCTGATCCTTTTAACGAAGCACCTGTGGCACATCGCTATATATCTGTCGTTTCCGCCAAGCACTACCTGTCTTCCTGCGGTAACTACCTTGCCCGTAGAATCTATTCTCGCGCTCACGGTCGCTTTTGCACCGCATTCGCACATCGTCTTTATCTCGGTTATCTCGTCCGCGATCTCCATAAGTCTCTTCGATCCGGGGAAGAGCCTCGTCAAGAAATCGGTCCTAAGTCCAAAGCACAAAACGGGCACGTTGTTCGTGTTAACGATGTCTCTCAATTCATCGATCTGCTTTTCTGTGAAAAATTGGCTCTCGTCAGCAATAATAACGTTGATCTCGTCCGCCTTTTCATTGAAAACGTCGCGTATATCGAGGCTCTTATCTATCGCGTCGCAATGAGCGGAAAGCCCGACTCGAGACGAGAGATTGTCGCATCCGTCGCGCGTGTCGGTTGCGGGCTTGATAAGCCAGACCTTCATTCCGCGCTCCTCATAATTGAATTTGGTTATAAGCGCCTGAGCGGTCTTTGAAGAACCCATAGCGCCGTATTTGAAATATAATTTTGCCATAACTCCACCGTTCAATTCTTTATACTAAAAGTATAACATAAAAAATCGGAAAATAAAAGAGGTGAAAACCATTTTTATAAAATTTAGCAAAAATAATGCGCGCATAAACCAATTAATGAAAGAAATTTCAAAGGGTGTGTAAATTTTTTCTAAAAGAGTGGAATTTTTGAAAAAAATGTGGTAGAATATAAAAGATAAACGTATGAAAGGGGGATAACCTATGAAGCTTATTATAGCCGAAAAGCCGAGTCTCGCAAGGAATATTTGCGCCGGCATCGGAAAGATGGATAAAAAGGACGGCTATTTCATCGGCGGCGATTATATCGTAAGCTGGGCGTTTGGTCACCTCTTTTCACTCGTTGACGTTGAAAGCTATTCCGACGTTGAGCGCGGTGCGGGCTGGACACTCGATAACCTTCCGTGCTTCCCCGAGGAGTTTAAGTTTGAATTAAGGCGCGGCGATGATAAAACCGTTGACCGAGGGGTTGAAAAGCAGTTCAAGGTGCTTCGTGAGCTTTGTAACAGAAGCGACGTCGACACTATAATAAACGCGGGAGACGCTGACCGCGAGGGAGAAATAATCGTAAGACTTTGCGTAAATCACGCCCTCAAATCTCCGAAAGCTCAAAAGCGACTCTGGCTTCCCGACCAGACCCCCGAGACCGTAAAGGCGGCACTCTCGGATATGAAGGATGAGCTTGAGTATGAGAACCTTGCCGCAGAGGGATTTGCGCGCACCTATATAGATTGGTTATACGGCGTTAATCTCACACGGTATGCCACTATTCGTACGGGAAAGCTTTTAAGAGTCGGACGCGTTATCGTTCCTATCGTTCGCGCAATTTACGATCGCGATATGGAAATCAAGAATTTCAAGCCCGAGATATATTACGTTATTCGCTCCAATGAAGAGACGAACGGTGAGTGCGTTGAGCTTGTCGGTAAACGAAAGTTTGCAAAAAACGAGCTTGATAAGGCGGAATCGCTTGCCGCAGAGTATAACGAGGCGGGCGCTGTCGTTACGGCGGCTGAATCAAAGAGGGATACTATCCATCCCGGCAAGCTTTACTCATTGTCTACCCTTCAGAACGTGCTTGGTAAGAAATATAAAATGAGTATGTCCGACAGCCTTAAGATCATTCAGAAGCTCTATGAGGACGGATATTTAACCTACCCGAGAACGAACTCCGAGTATCTTGCAACGGCTGAAAAGGATAAGATGCGCGCGATAATCTCAAACGTTTCAAAGCTTGGTTATCCCGTAAGATTCAAGGATTCAAAATATATCTTCGACGATTCGAAGATCGAGTCGCACTCGGCGCTCACCCCGACCTATAAGATACCGAAGCTTGACGCGCTTAACGAAAAGGAAAAGCAGGTATATTCGACCGTATTCCGCAGATTCGTCGCGGTCTTCTGCGCTGAGGAATGCGTTGCTGAAAAGAGTGAGATCAAGATCAAGGTCGGCGATCTTGAGGAATTCTCGCTGAAGGGAACCGTTATTCTCGAGCCGGGTTGGACGAAGTATGACGACTATTCGCAAAAGGATAAGCTTCTTCCTAAGCTTTCGGTAGGTGACGTCGTCAATATTAAATTCGCCCCTGCCGAAAAGCAGACGACACCCCCGAGGCACTACACGATAGAAACTCTTAATAACTATCTCAAAAATCCCTTCAAGGACGATAAGGCAAAGGCAAAGGAGCTTGAAGAGAGCGGAGAGGTCGACGATGCCGACGATTACCGCGCTATTTTCGAGGGTCTTGAGCTTGGTACGGAAGCGACGAGAACGGGAATTATAGACAACGCCAAGAAGAGCGGATATATAAATCTTAAGAAGGACGTATATACCATTCTTGAGGGCGGCGAATATCTTATCGAATCTCTTGAGGCTCTCTCTATCGGAATGGATAAGTATAAAACGAGCGAGCTCGGTAAAGCTCTCAAAAAGGTGTTCCGCGGCGAGATGACGGTAAAGGACAGCGTCTCTCTTGCCGAGCGCGAAATTTCCGAGATATTCAAGCGCGGCGGCGCGGCGGGAATTGCCACGAATACGAACACCGGCTCATACGGTGAGATAGCGGGCAAATGCCCGCTCTGCGGCAAAAACGTCGTCCGCGGAAAAACGAGCTACGGATGCATGGGATATAGTGACGGATGCGCGTTCCGCGTCGGAGTTAATATATGCAAAAAGAGTATACCGATAACCGAGGTAAGAAGGCTTCTTGCAGAGGGCGCAACCTCTAAGATGCGCGGATTTATCTCCAAAAACGGCAAAACCTTTGAAGGAAGGCTCGTTATAAAGGACGGAGCCGCCGTATTTGATTTCAATCAGTAACAGCTATTGTTGCCACGGCATAGTATGTATTGAGCGGAAAAATCCGCAACTACTCCCGGAGGCAAACATATGAATAACAACTGCTTATGTAATCTCTTTGATGATAACTGCACTTGGATAATCATTCTCGCGATCGTTATCGTCTTCTGTTGCTGCTGCAATCATTAAGATAACGAAATGAGGAAAAGGACTGCGCTTGCTCGCAGTCCTTTTTTTCGTGTAATAAATTCTCCTTAACGTGCGTATATATTAATAAAAAGAATGAAAAGGAGAAAATATGTTTATATATTCGGTCCGTGCGTCGACTATCCGCTTTTTCGCCGTTATAGCGCTGGTTATTACCTGCCTTGTTCTTTTGCTCGCCTTCGGGGATAGCAATTCGGTCTACGCCTCGTCCTCGTCCATCGATTTTTCCGGAGTGAAAACGAACGAGGATAGAATTGCCTTTATAGGTCAATTCGGATTAAAGGTCGATCCCGAGCTTCGGGAGAGTGAGGAATTCAGAGTTCCCGAGAATTTTGACAGAGTTATATCGGGATATAACGAAATTCAGAAAAAGCAGGGGCTCGATCTCACAAAATACAAAAATAAGAAGGTAACGAGATATACCTACGAGGTCACGGAATACGAGAAATACGAGGGCGTCGTTTTCGTGAATCTCATTGTTTACAAGGGCGTCGTTATCGCGTGCGATATATCCTCCGCTGACCCGAGCGGATTCGTTAGCCCACTCGTTACTCTTTAATGGAAATACCCGTGTCAATCGTTGACACGGGTATTTTTTATGCCTTTTTCTTTGAGTATATCACAAGTAAAAGCGAGGCAATAAATCCGATTGCAAGCATGATCGCCGAGGATATCCAATAGATCGGAGAGGTGGGAAGCGTCGAGAGTGTGTATCCCGCCTCCTTCGCGGTCGAAATATAAACCGTCGGAAGAGAGCCGAGTATAAAACCAAGTATTGCAAAATAAGTTCCTCTCGGATATTTCGAAAGAAGCCTTTTCATAATAAACGATATAAGGATGAATCCCGAAACGATTCCGATACCGACTATCGCAAGAACGAGAGTTGAAATAAGCATATCCTCACCCTTGAAGAAATGATCCGTCGCAAGATTCAATATCGGGTTATAATATCCGAATATCAGAAGAAGCATGCTTCCCGATATGCCGGGCACGACGAGCGCCGCCGAGCCGATTATTCCGATAAGGAACAGAAGCGCATATCCGCCGAAGTTGAGCGAAAAAAGATCAACGTCGCTTCCGATAGGAATAAACGAGAGTGAAAGCGCAAATAAAAGGGGAATAAAACACGCGATAAGATTCGTCGCCCTTATCCTTCCGTGCAGCTTATCGGTAACCGACGGTAATCCGCCGATCGCAAGACCGACGAACAAGCATACCGTGGGAAACGGAAATTCTGAAAGAGCCCATGAAAGCGGGAATATAAGCGCAATAATACCGCATATCATACCGATAAGTATGGGCGCGAGGGTTAAAACGCTCTTTTTAAAATCCTTGAAAATATCCGCAATAGCGTCGACGAGCTTTTCGTAAATTCCAAGGATCGCGGCAACAGACCCTCCGGAAAAGCCGGGGATAATGAAGGCGACTCCAATACAGACGCCCCTTACGGCGTCAAGAAGGAATTTCTTGATCTTGCAGGTGGTTTTCATTTATACCTCATTTTCAGAATTCGGTCGGCGGATTGTCCGCCGACCGATATCTTTTTTATTACCAATACATCTTGAAATCGGGGTTCTTATATCTTAAGAGCGCCTCGAGGTAGAAGTAGTCGCCGTAAACCGCGGTCTCGTCGATTCCGAGCTTCTGGGGAAGAGCGGCAGTAACGTGACAGATAAGACCGTCGTCATCCTCGCCGATGCCGTCGGTGCACTTGTCGATAGTTGCCTCGAGCATCTGAACTGCGGCGCTCTGGAAGATAGTCTTATTTTCGTCGCCGTCGTCAAGGTTTCTCGCCATTTCCATAAGGCCGCACGCGGAAATAACAGCCGCAGATGCGTCACGGGGCTCGTCACCGTCAACGAAATCGTAATCCCAATAAGGAATGCAATCCTCGGGGAGGTGGTTGAGCATAAAGTAGGTGATATCCTTGTGAACGTCCTTTATAAAGTCGGACTTATCGTATGAGTAAGCGATCGGGAATCCGTAAACGCCCCAAGAGTGTCCGCGCGACCAGCAGGAATCGTCGGAATGACCCTGAAGGGTGAGGCCTCTTACGGGAGCGGCGGTTTCGGGATCGAACTGATAGTGATGGAAGGATGATGAGTCCTCTCGGATAAGATATTCCTCGGTGGTCTTAACGTGGTTGTGAGCCGCCTCGAAATATTCGGGATTTCCCGTCATCTTTGCCGCCCAGTAGAAGAGGGGAACGTTCATAAGCGAATCCATCATAGTGCGGCATCCGCCCGCCTTGTTAAGAACCTTCCAGTCCTTCCAGTCGCGGATGATGAACTTTCCTTCCTTGGAGTAGCCGGTGTTAAGGAAATACTCAGCCGCGTCAAGCGCTGTCTGCTTTGAATCCTTCACGCCTGCGAGTCTGTATTCCGCAACGCAGGAAGGGCAGAATGCAAATCCAACGTCGTGATCGTCAACACCGACTCTGTTGTCAAGTCTTTCGCGGAAGGTCGCAGTAAGCGCCTGCGCCTGAGTTCTGAACCAAGCCTTGCCGGTGAGCTGATACGCGAGCCAATAGCATCCCGCGTACATACCGCCAACCCAGTTTCTGTTATGCTTGTAGTCGTACTTAAAATTGACAGACCAGCATCCGGGGAAATCGAGTCCGTGCTTCTGACCCATCTTTTCAAGTCTTGCAACGGCCTGTTCAATAGCCTTGTCAAGCTTTTCCTTGCTTATGGTGGGTATGGTAGCAAATCTTTCGGGACGGTCAAGCGTTATAGTCTTTCTTTTCATAGTATTTACCTCATCAATTACCAATACATCTTGAAATCGGGATTTTTGTATCTTGCGAGCGCTTCGAGATAGAAGTAGTCGCCGTAAACTGCAGTCATATCGATACCGAGTCTCTGGGGAAGAGCTGCAGTAACGCGGCAGATAAGGCCGTCGTCATAAGGACCGATGTCGTCGGTGCACTTGTCAATAGTAGCTTCAAGGATCTGTACAGCCGCGCTCTGGAAGATGGTCTTATTGATATCGTCGTCTGCAAGATTTCTTGCCATTTCCATCATACCGCAAGCAGAGATAACGCCCGCAGATGAGTCGCGAGGCTCGTCACCGTCAACGAAATCGTAATCCCAATAAGGAATGCAGTCTTCGGGAAGGTGATTGAGCATGAAGTAGGTGATATCCCTATGAACCTCTTTGATGAAATCGGACTTATCGTATGAGTAAGCGATCGGGAAGCCGTAAACGCCCCATGCGTGACCGCGTGACCAGCAGGACTCGTCACTGTGCCCTTGGAAGGTAAGACCGTGCAGGGGCGCTGCAGTTTCGGGATCAAACTGATAGTGGTGGAAGGACGATCCGTCCTCTCTGATAAGATACTCTTCTGTGGTCTTAACGTGATCGTGAGCCGCCTTGAAATAGTCCTCGTTTCCGGTTTCCTTAGCCGCCCAATAAAGAAGGGGCGCGTTCATAAGGGAGTCCATCATAGTGCGGCAACCGCTGGCATTCTTTGCAATCTTCCAAGTCGTCCAGTTGCGAATGATGAATTTTCCTTCGTGTGAGTAGCTGGTGTTGTAGAAGTATTCAGCCGCGTCAAGAGCGATCTTCTTTGAATCTCTCACGCCCGCCAGCTTGTATTCTGCAACGCAGGATGGAGTGAAGGCAAAGCCGACATCGTGGTTGTCAACGCCAACCCTGTTGTCAAGCCTCTCGCGGAAGGTTGCGGTAAGCGCCTGAGCCTGAGTTCTGAACCAAGCCTTGCCCGTAAGCTGATATGCGAGCCAATAGCAACCGGTGTACATACCGCAAACCCAGTTTCTGTTGTGCGCGTATTCATACTGATTGTATATCGCCCAGTTACCGGGGAAGTCAAGGCCGTGCTTTTTGCCCATCCGCTCAAGTCTTTCGGTCGCCTGAGCGATTGCCTTTTCAATCTTTTCA
>JAZLEH010000114.1:0-2183 GCA_045615165.1 Eubacteriales bacterium
AGCTTTTTGGCGAGCTTCAATGCGGCGGCAACGTTTGTTCCGCTACTGATTCCGCACATTATTCCCTCTTTGGATGCGAGGTCCTTTGAAGTCTGGATCGCTTCCTCGTCGGTGATGATGCATACGTCGTCGTATATATCACAGTTAAGGATTGCGGGAATAAGTCCGTCGCCGATACCCATCTGAACGTGAGTACCGATAGAACCGCCCGAAAGGATCGCGGCGTTTTCGGGCTCAACTGCCCAAATAGTCATATCGGGGTTATGCGCCTTAAGCGTTTCACCGATACCGGTGATAGTGCCGCCCGTGCCGATACCCGAGCAGAAGCCGTGGATCTCGTGACCGACCTGCTCAATAATTTCAACACCCGTGCGCTCGCGCTGGATCTGCGGATTTGCGAGGTTTTCAAACTGCTGAGGAACGAAAACATTCTTATCCTCCGCTTTCATACGCATAGCGAGATTGAGGCACTCCTCAATGCAAAGACCGATATTGCCGCTATCGTGAACAAGTATAACCTCTGCGCCGTAGTGATTAACGAGCTTACGCCTTTCCTCACTAACCGAGTCGGGCATAATTATTTTAACCTTATATCCTCTGACAGCTCCGACAAGCGCAAGTCCGATACCCTGGTTGCCGCTCGTGGGCTCTACTATTATGGTGTCCTTATTTATAAGACCGCGCTTCTCTGCGTCGAGAATCATATTATACGCCGTGCGCGTTTTTATCGAGCCGCCGACGTTAAGCCCCTCAAACTTTACAAGAACCTCTGCATCGTCGGGAGACGTGACGTGCTGAAGCCTTATCATCGGGGTGTTGCCGATGGCGTCTAAAATCGTATTACAAATCATTACGTAGACCTTTCAAATCTTAGCTATATGCAACTTTATTTATTTTATCATATTTAGTACAATTTGTCAATGATAAAATCAATATAATTGAAAATCAAAAAGCACGATTATATATTATTGCACACAAAACAAATTCAACATTATTTGCAATCTATATTGATTTAAAATATTTTTTGTGCTAAAATCAATGTATAAATAAAATAGGGGTCAATATATGGATTTTAAGAACATTCCCGTTAACCATCAGCCTGCTTACACTTGGCTTTGGAACACGACGGTGACTAAGGAAGGAATAAAAGAGCGCATCGACGAAATGCTTGACTCAGGCATTCGCGCGTTTTACGTGCTTGGAGAGCCGGAAAATTTCCGTCCGGGCGTAAGAAACACGCATCTCTCCCCCGATTACCTTTCGGAAGAATATATTGATCTCGTTTACTATGCGTACGAATACGCGAAAAGCCGCGGAATGTATACCTGGCTTTATAACGAGGGCGGCTTCCCCTCCGGAATGGCTTGCGGACAGGTAACGAGGGATCACCCTGAGCTTGCCATTATCTCTATCGCATCGCGTAAGGTGACCGTAAAATCGGGCGAGGCGTTCCCCCACTCCTTTGAACATATTGCCGCGTATTGTGACGGAAAGCGAATAAGCACAGACGAAAAACTCGCAAAAGACACCGAGATCACCGAATATTATTTCAAAAACGCCGACAATAGAGGCATAAGAACCGATATTGCAAACAAAGAAACCGTTAAACACTTCCTTAACCTGACGCACGAAAAGCTCAAAAAGCGCTTTGGCGATGCGATGGGAAGCGACGTTATATATATGTTTGACGACGAGTCGTTTATGGGAACTTGGACTCGCGGAATGGAAGATATCTTCATTAAGAAATACGGCTACGATATCCGCGACTTTCTTCCCATAATATCGGGTGAGCGCGCCCAAAAAACACGAGAGGAATACAAGGCATCGAGTGACTTTATAATGCTTGCGGGCGACCTTGTGCGCGATAATTACTTTATTCCGATGAGAAAATGGCTTAACGACCACGGAATGAAGAGCACGGGACACATAGATAACGACCATATTCCCGAGGGAATTTACACGAACAGATACGGAAACTCAATGAAAACGCTCCGCGAATTTGACGTACCGGGAATTGACGTTATATACGGTCAACTAAGCTATCCCGAGAAGCTTTCACCCGAAACGATGCGTTTTTTCCCGAGATTTGCTTCCTCGGCGGCGCGCCAGATGGGTCATTCGGATTGTCTTTCGGAGAGCTTTGCGGTATACGGCGCTATGGTCGATCCCGAAGAGATGCGCTA
>JAZLEH010000115.1:0-3956 GCA_045615165.1 Eubacteriales bacterium
AAACGTTATGATATGATTGCCCATCAAATCTTAAGCTTGGCGAAGCCAATCATAACAATGCGTAGCATTTCATAACTCATAACTTGCCCGCAAGGGCAATCATAACTTAGCGTGATTTGTCCGTTAAGGACATCACGCTAATCTGCTTCGCCTTTTTCGTTTTTATTTTAAGTAAGTAGTCTCGCCTGCTTTTGCAACGACGTGCTTTCCGAAGACGAAGAGGTAAACGTCGATTGCCGAGGGGTTTTCAACGTAGGAAAGGTCGAGGGAGAACACGAGTCTCTTGAACGCCTCCACATATTTGTATATCTCGATGTTGGTTGCGTGCCATACGTCGTCGCGCTTAGACATAATTTCACCGAACTTCTCGATTACTTCCCAGTTGTTATCTCTCGGGAACTCGTAGCTATGACCCCAGAGGTAGAAGAGCTTGGGCTTAGTTGACCACTGGCGAGTTGCGTTTTCAGGCTCAAGGAATTTATCGACGAGCGCGAAAAGCTCGGGATCAACATGGTGGCAGGTCGGATCAAGCGCGAGCCAATTTTCGGGAAGGTCAAATGAGTGGGTCGCGTGAGTGGTTCTTGAATATGCAACTCCCGACATTCTGAGCAATTCAATTACCTCGTCGTTAAATGATCCGTTTGCGTAAGCCATTCCGCGAACGACTCTTCCAAAGGTCTTTTCGAGATATTCTCTGTCGGAGACTACGTCGCGGAGCGCGAGCGTTTGGCTGACCTTGGCAAGAGAAAGGTGGTTGTATCCGTGGAGAGCGATCTCAAAATCGTCGCCGTATGCCGCGTTAAGCTCCTCTACGGAGAGGCAGCGATCGTTTTTTGCAACGATATTCTTTGAATTGATATTGAAAGTACCCTTTAATCCATACTTTCTCATTATATCGGCGAGGCGAGCGTCGTCCTTAACGCCGTCGTCATAGCTGAGAGTGCACGCCTTGGCGAGAAAGCCGGGGAATCTTAAATAATTTTCCATTTCCATAGTTAGATCTCCTTTTTTATTATATTCTAGCATCGCAGTAATATAAAGTCAACAACAAATCTTGAAATTCAATCAATTATATGATAAAATATTAGTGAAATAAGCTTTTAAGAGGGATTATGAAATTAGGAAATATCGAGCTTAAGCATGGAATAATGCTTGCGCCTATGGCGGGATTTACCGATAGGGCGATGCGATATGTATGTCATAATATGGGCGCGGAATATTCCGTTACTGAAATGGTCAGCGCAAAGGCGGTTGCGTTCGGGGATAAGAAGACCCACCTCCTTGCAAGGATAGAGGAGGACGAAGGTCCCGTTGCCGTGCAGATATTCGGCAGTGAGCCCGAGATTATGGCGAATGCGGCGGCAACTCTTGCAAAGGGAGAGCCGGGCGGTGCGCTTCCCGTAGCTATCGATATAAATATGGGATGCCCCGTACCTAAGGTTTATTCAAACGGTGAGGGCTCGGCTCTTATGAAGAGCCCCGAGCTTATATACGAAATTACACGGGCAGTTTCCTCTGTTATCGATATTCCGACCACTGTAAAGATCCGTGCAGGCATAGATAAAAGTAGTATAAACGCCGTTGAATGCGCGCTTGCCGCCGAGGAGGGCGGAGCGAGTCTTGTTGCGGTACACGGTCGCACCCGTGCGGAAATGTATTCGGGTAGAGCCGATATGCAGATCATCAAAAAAGTAAAAGAAAGTTTACATATACCCGTGATTGCAAACGGAGATATAACAACGGGTGAGGATGCCTTGCGCACTCTTGCAAAAACGGGGGCTGACGGCGTTATGGTCGGCAGAGGGGCGATTGGAAATCCGTTTTTGTTTGGAGAGATAACCGCGGTGCTTGAGAATAGGAAATTTACCTTGCCGACGGTCGAGGAGAGGATAAATACGGCGCTTTTACAGCTTCGCCTAGCTATACTTGAAAAGGGCGAGGGCGTTGCGGTCAGAGAGTCGAGAAAGCAGATCGCACTCTACCTTAAGTCGTTTAGAGGAGCGGCGAGAATACGCTGTGAAATAAACAGAGCCGAAACCTATTCCGCTGTGGAAAGTGCGCTTAAGCTTGCATTGGAGTAAAAGAATGTTAAACGAAGAAATAAAAGGAATTAAAATCATCCTTGCCTCGCGCTCGCCGCGCCGCAAGGAAATACTCGGAGATATAGTGCCGAGCTTTGAAATAATCACCCGCGAAACCGACGAAACCTTGCCGTCGGGGATGCATCCCCAAAAGGGCGTTGAGGTGTTGGCAAGGAGAAAGGGAGAGGCGGTTGCGCGCGAGCTTTCGAAAGATAACCTCGTTATCTCTTCGGACACACTCGTTGAGCTTGGAGGCGAGCCTCTCGGAAAGCCCGATTCGGAGAGCGACGCGGTAAAAATGCTTCTCCGTCTTTCAGGGAAAACGCATAACGTACACACGGGAGTTGCGGTTCATTACGATGGGCGCGTTTATAGCGGAGTCGATACGGCGCACGTTACATTTAAGGAAATTTCGGAGAGCGAAGCGTGGGATTACGTAAAGACGGGCGAGCCGATGGACAAGGCGGGCTCGTATGCGATTCAGGGAATCGGAAATAAATTCGTCGCTAAATTCGAAGGAAATTTTGACACGATAGTCGGCCTCGGAAGAGACCTGACCGCAAAACTTATTATTTCGGCGGTGAAAAATGACTAAAAAAGAAAAAAGAGAACGAATGTCGGAGATAGTTCGTCGTCTTAAGCTCGTCTATCCTGTTGCGGAATGCGCGCTTGAATACGGCGGCGACCCGTGGAAGCTTCTCGTGATGGGAAGACTTTCCGCGCAATGCACCGACGCAAGAGTAAATATAGTTTCGAAAACGCTTTTCGAAAGATTCCCGACGGCGGAAAGTATGGCAGCGGGGGATATCTCGGAGATCGAAAAGATAGTGAAGCCTTGCGGGCTTTATAAAATGAAAGCGCAGAATTTAAAGGACTCGTCAGCGATGCTCGTGCGCGACTACGGCGGCAAGCTTCCGTCCGAGATGGACGAGCTTTTAAAGCTTCCCGGAGTCGGAAGAAAAATAGCAAATCTCCTTCTCGGCGATGTTTTTTCGCTCCCCGCAATAGTCTGCGACACGCATTGCATAAGGATCTGCGGAAGGCTCGGAATGTATCCCGAAAGTGAGAAAAATCCCGAAAAGATAGAGAAGATCCTTAAAGAGCTTATAGATGCTAACGAGGGCTCGGACTTTTGCCATCGCATAGTTTATTTCGGAAGAGAGGTTTGCGAGGCGCGATCGCCCGCGTGTGACGTCTGCCCGCTTGCAGACGTATGCGAGCATAAAAAAAGAAGCACGGGTGGTAAGGTATGCAAGAAAAAATAAGAATATCGCTCCCCGTTATCGTTGAGGGACGGTATGATAAAAGCACCCTTTCCTCAATATTTGACGCGACCGTGATCGCGACCGACGGCTTCCGCATTTTCAATTCGGCGGAAAAGCGCGCGCTTATAAGAAAGCTCGGAGAGAAGAGCGGAGTGATCCTGCTCACCGATTCGGACGGTGGAGGAAGACAGATAAGATCCTTCCTTTCGGGAATACTGCCGAAAGAGAAGATAAAGCACCTCTATATACCCGAGATCGAGGGAAAGGAAAAACGCAAAAAGACCGCCTCTAAAGCGGGGCTTCTCGGAGTTGAGGGAATGACGAGAGAGGTTTTGCTTCGGGTGTTCGCGCCGTTCATAAACGAAGAGGGAAGCGACAAGGATTTTGGCGAAAGGGTTGCGGTAACCAAGCTTGATTTTTATAACGACGGACTGTCGGGCGGTGAGGGAGCGCAGGAAAAGAGAAAAATGCTCGCAAAAAGGCTCGGACTCCCGTCCGATATGAGCGCAAACGCTCTTATCGAAGCGATAAATCTTATATCGGATCGCGACGAATATAAAAAAATCATATCTGAGATATGATAGAGATGAATTATTTCAAAAAGGTATTT
>JAZLEH010000116.1:0-6737 GCA_045615165.1 Eubacteriales bacterium
GTAGTTTTGCTTTTAATCTGACATTATCAAAAGAGAAACGACCGCAAGCGGTCTTTTCTTTATAGGCAACCCATCTCATTAAAATACAAACGAAAACCCGAGGTATACAATGTACACAGAGTCGTATAAGCAGATAAAAACAGATATATATACTTGCATAAAGCCGGGAAAAAGCCTTACTCTTTCGTTTCTCGGGGATGAGGTTGTCGGCGCTGACCGCCTTTTCATAACCGGAGAGACGAACGTTTCACCATATTGGAAAACCGAGCCGGATTACCAGATGCTTTACCGCAGGATAGACGATTCGTTAAGCTCCGAAGAGTCGCAAAGCGACCGCTTCTGCCTCGACCTTTCGGGCGAGCGAGCAGATTATCCGAAAATCGCTTTTAAAAAGCTCACAACGCCATTCCACACCCCGATGTTCGAGCTTAACGACTGCACCGACAGATGGACTCTCGGAATAAGCGCACGCGCCGAAGGACTTAAGATATACGGCTATCTTCGCGTTACCGCCGAGATACGCTATATTAAGGAGGGTGTTGACAAGCATTCCACGATATCCGACCCCGACGAAATCTTCACGATAGATATCCCCGAGGGAAGCTACGACTGGCAAAAGCTTGAAAAGGTCATCACCTTTGATGAGAAGAACACCGCAAGCGTTTGCTTCTTCGTCGAGGGTGAGGATTACGAGGGAAAAATATACCTTGAAGCACCGCGCTTTGAATCCGAGAGCGGTCACAACCTCGTCGGACAGTTTATCCCTCACACAGAGGATCGCAAGGGTGTTAACTGGATAGGTCAGAACCTCTCTAAAATCGAATGGATAAGCATCAAAGTTGACCTAAACGGCAGAACCGTTTTCGACGGGGATATATTTGAGCGCTGTCACAGATTTTCCGAAGCCGAGCTCCCCATACCGAGCGGAGCTTTGACAGCGGGCGAAAACACGATAACAATTCACTGCATGTCAAATTACCGCGATGCCGCAGGATATGTTCTGCGCGAATTTGGTTTCATAACCGATAAAAAGGATTTCGTCATAGCCTCGCCCGAGATTATAACCGTCGGAAAGCCCTTCTTCATCTGCGTTGAGGGTAAGGCTGGCGAAAAGCCGAGCTTTATTTCAGACACAGTGCGCCCCGTGCGCGATATTACGCTTAAAAACGACGGTCTTAACGCTGTTGAGCTTATTTGCGATACCCCTGCCATCTGCCCGTCCTTTGTGATAAACGGCGAGCGCGTAACTATCGCTAGATGCGTCGAGCGCGAGGAGGACGGCGTTATAACGGGAACGGGTGACCTTATCTACATTCCCGCCCGCGAGGAAGACTTTAAGAGATTTTTAAAGTGGTATCTTTCCGAAAATATAGGAAAGCTCCTCACCGTTCGCCCCACCTACCGCTGGAACGGAACGCGCGTCCCCGAGGCGAGCGCATATAAAAAGGCAGCCGAGCTTCTCGATTCAATGGGTATTTACTATTCACATATGCTCGACGGACGCGAGCTTCCCGGTTGCGATGCAAATCCCACGGCAGACGATCTTGCAAGCGAGCGATTCCTCGGTCGGCAGACGCACGAATTTGACGGTCAGTTCGCATATTGGGGAAAGACTGACGTAACTAACGATCTATCGTCGGAAATGTTCTTTGATCTCTTCTTAAGAATGTATAAAAAGCATCCCGAAAGAATGAATCTTCAATACATCCCCGAAAATATACACTATAACGATAACGGCAAATGCATTTTCAGGTCTCCCGAAGAGCCGTCGGATATGCAGAGCGCGGCAGAGCTCTTCGTAAAAAGGCTTATCGACACGCGAAAAGGCTCACCGCGGCACACGGGCCCGTCCACCCTCTTTAAATATCTTTATCAGGCGGGATATAAATGGGTCGGAGCGGAGCTTATGTACACGCCGACCGAGCTTACGATATCGGCTCTCAGAGGCGCAAACCGCGTCTACGGAGGTAAAACGGGCGCGCACCACGCGGTTCAATGGTCATCCTCCCCGCACGACACCGAATCCCGTTACCGCAGATATCGCCTTGCGCTCTTTATAAGCTATATGCAGGGCATTGATGAGATAAACACCGAGGAGGGCCTTTGGAGGCTTGAGGAATATTATAATTATCATCACCGCTTTAGCCCTGCCTGCAAAAACCACCTCACCGTTCAAAAAGATTTCAACAGATATATCCTATCCCATACGCGCCGCGGAAAATTCTACACGCCCATTGCCTTTCTCAGCGGAAGATACGACGGCTGGAAATGCTTCGGCAGAGATCTTACCTGGGGCGTGAAGGATTTCGGATTTGAGGATATTGAGCGCTCGTGGGATCTTCTCACGTTCTTCTATCCAAAGAGCGTGCTTAATCACCTTTACTCTCACAATTGCCCCGACAAAGAGATCGGATATTACAGCGGCACGCCCCTCGGCAGTGTTGATATTCTTCCGATCGAAGCAAATTCCCTCTCAGGTTACCGACTGATCGTCGCCTCGGGATATAACAAGGCTATCGCAGAGGATATGGAGAAGCTTCGCGAATTCGTAGAAAACGGTGGCGAGCTTCTTATCGGTTGGCCACAGCTCTCCACTACTACCGACAGACGCTTGGCGGTCTCTTGCCATCATAGCTATATCCAAGGTCTTTCACCCACCTTCACGGAGGACACCTATTGCGGTCACCCCGTGAGCGTGTCGGATAAAAATAACTTTGACGAGGTGCTTATCCGCACCGATTCGGGTGCTCCCCTCGTCGCGAAAAAGAAGATCGGATGCGGCTCGGTATACTTAGTCAACGCCAAGGAATACGCCGGCGCGAGGGCGGTCGACCTTGCCTTCAGAGACGCTCTCTCAATCCTTGCGGAAAGCGCCGTCAAAGCAGAATCGATCTACGCAAGAGCGGACAGAAGCGTTCAGTTCACCGTCTATGATAAAGAGGACGGAGGCCGCGATATATACCTTATCGCCACCGATTGGCATAAGAAAAACGCCGACGGTACGGCGCGGATTATCATCGGCTCTGACGAATACGAGGTAAAGGTTCCGTGGGGTCAGCTCGTCAAGGTCACGGCAAAGGACGATATAGCCGTAATTCCCGAGCGCGACGAATGCGAGGTCCTCTCGCTTAGCAGCTCCTCGGCTCGCGTGCAGGGTGTAGGCAAGGCGAATTTTATCATTTTTAACAAAGGAAAAGAGCGTACCGTCGAGGTCGATTTCACCGACTCACCAATAGCGAACATAGCGTTCTGATCGCGACCGTGTTGACATTTCTCGCCAAAAATGATATAATCAATCGAAATAACCAATCGGAAAAAATCAAACGGAGAATCTATGATAGGAAAAATAATAGCTGATATCAGCAACTATATGTATAGCTACGTGCTGATCATTCTGCTCGTGGCGGGCGGTCTGTTCTTCACTATCCGCTCTCGCTTCGCACAGTTTGGTATGCTTAAGGAGCAGATAAGAGTCGTCGGTGAAAAGCCGAGCGACAAAAAGGGCGTTTCCTCCTTCAAGGCGCTTATGGTATCAACCGCGTCAAGAGTCGGAACGGGTAATATAATCGGCGTTTCAACGGCGCTCTGCCTCGGCGGATTCGGCTCGGTCTTCTGGATGTGGGTGATCGCGATCATCGGAAGCGCCTCCGCATTCATTGAAAGCACCCTCGCGCAGATATATAAGAGGCGCGGTGCGGAGGGATGCTACGGCGGCCCTGCATACTATATAGAGACGGCGCTCAAATGCCGACCGCTCGCAATAATCTTCTCTCTGCTCCTTATCGTAACGTACGGTGTCGGCTTCAATATGCTCGCCTCGTATAATCTTCAGTCAACCTTTGAGGTTTATGAGTTTTACGGGGATTGGACTCCTTGGGTGATCGGCGCAGTCATAGCGATCCTCGTCGGATATTGCCTCTTTGGCGGCGGCGGAAGAATAGCAAAGATAACAGGCGTTTTAGTTCCCGTAATGGGCATAACCTACGTCCTTATCTCACTTATCGCAATGTCGATGAATATAACCCTCGTTCCCTCCGTGTTTGCAAGGATATTTAAAGAGGCGTTTGACTTCCGCTCAATATTCGGCGGATTCGGCGGATCTTGCATAATGTACGGTATAAAAAGAGGTCTGTTCTCAAACGAGGCGGGCGTCGGTTCAGCTCCCAACGCCTCTGCAACCGCAGATGTCTCCCACCCCGCAAAGCAGGGCCTCGTTCAGGTCCTCTCGGTGTTCATTGACACGATCCTCATCTGCACGGCAACCGCGCTTATGTGTATGTGCTCGGGCGTTGAGCCGAATGCAAATATATCCGGCGCGCAGTACGTTCAGGAATCACTCAAGGCACTGTTTGGCGGATTCGGTCCGATATTCATTACCGTGGCAATGATCCTCTTTGCGTTCACAACCCTTCTCGGCAACCTCTATTACG
The DNA here is from genome assembly GCA_045615165.1 of Eubacteriales bacterium. Lineage (GTDB taxonomy): Bacteria > Bacillota > Clostridia > Oscillospirales > CAG-272 > UBA1740. Next base: position 4,431 of record JAZLEH010000116.1, read on the forward strand.
TAAATCAGGCGTGGTATCACGTCCTCGGTCATAACCCATCGAAGACCTTCAACTATATCTACTACACGATAGCCTCAGCAGTGATCTTCGTCGGCGCGGGGCTCAGCGCCGGACTTCTCTGGGATTTCGCCGACGTGTGCATGGGACTTATGACTATCATAAATATCCCCGTAATCATCATCCTCTCACCGAAAGCCCTGCGGGCTCTGTCAAACTATAAGGAGCAAAAGAAGCACGGACTCAAGCATGAGTTCCGCGCCTCGGATATCGGTATAAACGAAAAGCTCGACTATTGGAATTAATAACGAAAAGCGGAGACCGCGCGGTCTCCGCTTTGATTTTTATTGAATTAAGCCTGGAATCCTTCGATACCTATACTGCCGAGAACGGCAAACACGAGAATAACAAGAAGGAATACGGGAGCTACGTACTTGATCATAACCGAGAACATTTTCTTAAGCTTGAACTCACCGGAAAGCGAGATCTCATCAATAATAGTCTTCGGCTTGATAATGAACGAAATGATAATGCAGGTAAGAAGCGCGATTATCGGCATCATAATATTGTTGGTTATGAAGTCGAAGAAATCGAGGATCTGGAACTTGCCAAATATTGCGAAATCACTCCATGCACTGTATCCAAGGCAGGAAAGCGCACCGAGCGCAAGGCTCGCGCCGAGAACGATGAGGCAGGCGGATTTTCTTCCAACCTTCCATCTATCCTGAATAGTGGAAACGACAGTCTCCATAAGAGAGATCGATGAGGTGAGCGCCGCAAGAAGAACCATAAGGAAGAATACGGTTCCGATGAACGCACCGCCAAACATATTGTCAAATATCTTGGGAAGAACGCCGAACATAAGTCCGGGGCCGGCCGTGATCTGATTCGGGTCGTAAGCCACGCAAGCGGGAACGATCATAAGACCTGCAAGGAAAGCGATACCTGTGTCGAATATCTCAATCTGGTGAGCCGCTTTTTCAATGCTGACGTCCTTTTTCATATACGATCCGAAGGTTATCATAATACCCATTGCAAGCGACATTGAGTAGAAGAGCTGACCCATAGCTGAAACGACGGTCATATAAGTAAACTTTGAGAAATCGGGCTTGAGATAGTAAACAACTCCGTCCCATACGTGATCGGTCGTGCAGAACGTGTATACCACGATAAAGATCATAAGAGCAACGAGAAGGGGCATCATTATCTTGCTCACCTTTTCAATACCCTTCTGAACGCCGAGAAGAACGATGATCGCAGTCGCACCGATGAAGAGCGCGAACCAAAGAAGCGGCTCAAAGGTGCTTCCGATATATCCTCCAAAATATCCGTCACCCGCCATATCAGACATACCGCCGGAAACAAAGCCGAACGCATACTTCAATACCCAACCGCCAATTACCGAATAGTAAGGAAGGATGAGCATGGGAACTATCGCACCGAGAACGCCGACGAAGGTCCACTTCTTACTAAGTGCTTGGAATGCACCGATCGGGCTTTGACCCGTCTTTCTTCCGATAGCAATCTCGGCTACCATAAGCGTAAATCCGAAGGTCACTGCAAGCAAAATATAAACGAGAAGGAAAATACCTCCACCGTATTTTGCGGCAAGATACGGGAATCTCCATATATTACCAAGGCCAACAGCAGAGCCTGCCGCCGCCAAAACGAAACCTATCTTACCCGAAAACGAGCTTCTGGTTCCGATTGAATTTTCATTTTTTGAACTCACTTTTTATTCTCCATTTGTTTTATGCTTCAAATATATCTTAGGTATTATACCATATTTTTATTAAAAATGCAACCTTTTATTTAAAAGTTAACAAAAACTATCGATTTCGCACAGACAAAAGTTTTTTATTTCTCCCATTAAAGTCAACACAACCGAAAAGCTAATTGAAAACCGCCTGTTTTATTGACAAGACGATCTCTTCGTGTTACAATATTTCAGTAAGAATCACGCATCGAAGAGGAGAATCCAATGAAGCTCTATGCCCCGGCGTATTATAAAAACTTCAAATGCATAGCCGATAAATGTCGCCATAGCTGTTGCGTCGGCTGGGAAATAGATATTGACTCCGAAACGCTACACCGCTACGACTCTCTTTCGGGCGAATACGGCGAAAAGATACAGAAAAGCATATCACGCGAGGAAACGCCGCATTTTCTGCTCGCGGAAAACGACAGATGCCCCCACCTTAACGAGTGCGGGCTCTGCGAAATAATCATCAACCTCGGCGAGGATCACCTATCGGAAATATGCAGAGAACATCCGCGCTTTTATAACACGACCGCCCATGGGCTTGAGGT
>JAZLEH010000117.1:0-3693 GCA_045615165.1 Eubacteriales bacterium
GCATATCATCCGCAGGCTCTTTTCGTCACGCATCCGCGTGCCACCTTTCTCTCGGAGAAAGGTATTGTATGTACCGCGTTGTTACGATATTTGTAGGGACAGGCGTCCTCGACTGTTCGTGACGGAGAGTATTCAAAAAGAGCAAGCACGATTCGTGCTTGCTCTTTCGCTATATTATCTCAAGCTTTTGGGCTTTCTGATTCTGTTAAGCTTTTTATTAAGCTTAAGGAGCTCTTCCTTGGTGAAGGAAATATTGACCATACCCATCATGGTGGTGAGGCGGAGCACGGTGAAGCTTCCCATCATTTCCATAAGTCCGCCGCCGGATTTAAGGTCGATGTCAAAGCCGCCGCTCTTTTCCTTGCTCTTATCCTTCTTGCTTGCGTTCATCTTCTTTTTGAGCTTAAGACCGAGTCTTACGAACCAGAGCTTACCTCTTACCGACTTCATAATGTCGCCGAGCTTGTCGTTAAGGCTGAAGCAGCCGTCGGGTGCGGTAACGTCGAACCAGTTAAGGACTGCGCCCTTTTCAACGAGAACGTAGTCCATATTCATCTCGTCTACCTTGCGGATGATGCCCTCGTCGGAAAGGTCGCCCGCCTTGGCAACGATCTTGCTCTCGCCAACGTTGTTTACCTCAAAGTAGAAGAAGTGATCCTCTCCGGTCTTCTTGCCGATGCTCTGGCCGTTAACGAACAGCTCAACCTCGGGGAGGTTGGAGTAAACGGTAACCTTGGTAACGTCCTCGACTCTGTCGATATATCTCTTGCCCGAGAGGTGAACGAACGGATCGACCTCGGGGGAGACGAGCCACGCTTTATAAGCGTAGAATGCGTCCTTTTTATACTTTCTGTCGATCGTGACGAGACCCTTGTGGTTCTGTCCGTTTTCGCCGCCCTCGGCTCTTGCATCCGCGCCAAAGTCGAACATATTCCATACGTGAGTTGCCCAGATATACTTTCTCGTGAAGAGCTGCTTTATAAGCTCCTCGTGATAATAAGCCTGATATTCCTCGGTGTAGTCACCCTGTCGCGGAGAGGATGTGTGCCAGTTGAGCGCTTCGCATCCGTACTCGGAGCATCCGATCGGAATCTTCGGGTGGGTCGCGTGGAACTTGTCAAACCAAGGGCCGTTCATATCGGTCTCGCCGCCGTACCAGCCGAAATAGTGGTTATAGGAAACGACGTCGGGAATCTGAAGATATGGGTCGTCCATCTTGCACATCGAAACTGCCGCGATAGTGGTAAGACGGGTCGAATCCATACTGTGAACGAGGTCGTTAAGTATGCGGTGGTTTTCAAGGAGGTCGTCGTCAGAGCCGCCGATCGAAATCTCGTTTGAGAGACCCCAAACTACTATCGAGGGGTGGTTATAATTCTGCGCGATAAGCTCCGTCATCTGGGAGATAGTGTTCTCTCTGCCGCCGGGCATGTGCCTTGAAATATAGGGGATCTCAGCCCAGATAACGAGACCGCGCTCGTCGCAAAGGTCGTAGAAATACTGGTCGTGCTGATAGTGCGCAAGGCGGATGGTGGTTGCGCCGACCTCACAGATAAGGTCGATATCCTCCTCGTGATGCTCGGGTAGGAGCGCGTTACCGACACCCCATCTGTCCTGATGGCGGGAAACGCCTCTTAAGGGGTATTCCTTGCCGTTAAGGATGAATCCGTTGTCGGGATCGATTTCAAAGTAGCGGCAACCGAATCTTTCGGTAACGTTGTCGATAACCTCGCCGTCCTTTATGATCTTGACCTCGCAGGAGTAGAGGTAGGGGTCGATCCTACCGTTCCAGAGGTGAACGCCGGCAATGTCAAATATAACTCTCGAGTCAACCGTCTCAACCTTTTGAAGCTCGCGTCCGTCCATATCGTAGATGGTGTAAACAAGGGATTCGCCGTTGCTGAGTCCGTGGACGAATGCGGTGACCTCAACCGTCGCATCCTCACCGTTAACGGTGGGGGTGATCATAACGCCGGGCGCGCCGTAGTAGTCAAGGTCAAAGTGGATCTTGCTTGCGCATATAATATTTACGTTTCTGTATATACCGCCGTAGAAGGTGAAGTCTGCCATCTGGGGATAAACGGTCTCGTTTATCGAGTTGTCAACGATAACGGAGATCTCGTTTTCGTCGCTCTCCTTGCTGAGTGCGTCGGTGATATTCACGCGCCAGGTCGAGTAACCGCCGTCGTGGTGTGCGAGCTTTTCGCCGTTTACGTAAAGGTCGGCAGAGGAGTTCGTGCCTCTGAATTCGATATAGTAAAGATCAGCCTCGGGAAGCGATGACTTTGAAAGCTTCTTCGAATAAAGGCAAGAGCCGCGGAAGTAATCGTTGCCGCCGTCCTGTCCGTCGATCGCGTTCCATGAGTGGGGGAGGTTTATTACCTCGCCACCGACAGCACCGATGTCGGTCGTGTCTTTAAGAAAGGTCCAATTTTCATTAATATTAATAATGTTTCTCATTTGTTTTCCTCATTTGATTTTTTAGGCTTCGGTTGCCGCGTGGCGCTCTGCAAGCTCCTCGGTCATAACGTCGAGCTTCTTCTTGTCGAGGTTATAAACGAGCGCAAGTCCGATAAACTGTACCACTGCGCTGAACATATAAAGTCCCGCAACAAGCCAGCACATATTGTGCGCGGTGGTGGAGCTCTGTCCGATAGTTCCGTACTTTGAAACGTAGCCGAGTGCACCCATGATAAGAAGAACGATAGAGGGGCCAACGCCCTGCGCGAGCTTACGGAAGAAGGAGTGAAGCGAATATACCGTGCCCTCCTCGCGAGAGCCGAATTTCCACTCGTTATAGTCGATCGCGTCACCCATCATAGCCCAGGAAACGCAGGTGTAAACGCCCATACCAACGCCGAAGAATACGAGACCGATAATGAAAACGACGAGCGAAAGAGTTCTGTCGGAGATCATAGGGAATATGAGCATTATAATACCGCCCACGATCGAAACGAGCGTTCCGACAACGGATGATTCCTTCTTGCCGTATTTCTTTACTATCTTAGTAATAAAGGGCATAAATAGGAACATAGGTAAGAATCCGATGATCTGAACGACACCCGAAAGCTTCGCCATATTGAAGTAGGTCGCAAACATAACCGTGGTCGCGGTGGTTGCGGCGTTCATTCCGAGGAACATACCCATAGCGGCAATAGTCGCGCCGATAGCGGGGCGGTTCTTCGCAAATTTCGCAAAGGCGCTGAAAACGTTGATCTTCTGCTTCGGTGCGTTAAGCTTTACCTTGCTTTCATCAACGCGAACGGTGATGAGCTTAAGCATAAGCATAAATGAAACAAATCCGATAACGCCCATTATGAGAGCCGCAATGAACGCGTTCTCGCCGATAAGGACCTCAAGGGGATTACCCGTAAGAGGGCTGAGCACGTCGTCGCCGGGCTTGTACGCCTCGCCCGTGAGGGGGTTGTTGTGGAAGTTCTCGGGGCTGAATATCTCTTCCGAGCCCTCGGGAATCTCGATTTTGTCAAGGAATGAGGTCGAGCCGTCATACTTAACGCTCTGCCAGATAATAGTGGGAAGGATGATGCTCGGAAGAAGGTTTCCAACCATCGAGCCGATAGATCTCCAGGTGGAGAGCTGTGCGCGCTCGCCCGCATCCTCGCTGACAACAGAGAGCATCGAGCCGTAGGGAACGTTCGCTACGGTGTAGAATGCATCCCAAACGATGTATCC